>JAPTUI010000687.1 GCA_028067895.1 Pseudomonadota bacterium
GGCGCACCGCCATTTCCGTCCAGGCGCGCAGCCCGAGCAGTAAAATGACGAGACTCAAGGCGGTGGCAAGCACCGGCCGACGTACGAAAATGTCCGTAAAACGCATCGCGCTGTCCTTGGTTCTCAGTGCGCGCTGCCGCGATGAATCACGACGGGCATTCCATTGCGCAGCTTGATCTGGCCAGCGGTCACCACACGCTCTCCAGCTCGCAACCCCGAGAGAATTTCAGTGAGCGAGCCGCGCGCCTGCCCTGCCTTGATCGGCGTGGAAACCGCAACCTGGAGTTCGTGGCCGCCTGCCTTGCGCGTTTTGATGACGTAGACGTAATCGCCGAACGTACTGTAGGTCACCGCCACCGTCGGTACTGCCAGATGTTCGCGCGCCGCCCCTACCAGGATCTTCGCTTCACCGAACATGCCCGGACGCAGGCGCATCTTGGGGTTCTGCACGAGCGCCTCTACGGTCACATTGCGGGTATTCGGATTGATCTCGGAATTGATCGCCTTGACCCGTCCCTGAAAATGCTGCCCCGGAAAGGCATCCACCGACAAATCGACGATCTGGCCAGGATGGATCAAGCCACTTTGGCTTTGCGGCACCGTGAACTCGGCTCGCAACGGATTCCACACATTGAGTGCGGCGATTTCCGTTCCCGGGGCGAGATACTGGCCGAGACTGATCTGGCGTACCCCCATCCAGCCCGAGAACGGCGCGCTCACGGACAGCTTGGCGAGCGTCGCACGCACATTGTCGACCGCCGCCTTGGCGCTCTGCTCGTCCGCTTTCGCGGTATCCAGCGCCGCAAGGCTGGTGGCGCGTGCCGCATAAAGGTGCTGTGCCCGCTCGAAATTGATGCGGGCGAGCGCCTCATTGGCACGATCCTGCGCCAGCGTCGCGAGCTCGTTCGAGTCGTCGAGCTGCACGAGCCGCTGACCCTTGCGCACATGCTCGCCGGAGTGGAAATAGATGCCAGTGACCTGGCCCGACAACTGCGGCGTCAGATTGACGCCGGAGGTCGCCACGAGGCTCGCCACCGTGTGGATTTCCGACCGCCAGGACACCTTGACCACGGGTGCGGCCGAGACGCTGACCTCGTACGGCCCTCGGTGCGCCTGGGCGGCGTGTACCGAATGCTCACGCCAGAGCTTGATGCCGCCGATCAGTGCAATCGCCACCGCGACGATGAGCACTGTGCGCAATACGATGCGCCGCTCGGGATTCGCCATCGGTCAATTCTCCTCAGCCATTCTGGATGTTCCTCTGGACTGCGCCGCCGGATGCGACTGAGCGGCCGGCAATTGCGCCGTCCAGCTCCCTCCGAGCGCGACGAACAGGCTCACGGTATCGAGATATCGCTGCGATTGCGCCTGGATGTAGCTCAACCGCGCATTGTTGTATTGAACTTCTGCGGTCAGCAGCGAGAGGTAATCGACCGCGCCGTCCCGATAACTCGTCTCGGCCACCTGCAGGGCCGCGCGGTTCGCCGCGAGCGCATGCTGTTCGGCTCGCAGGGTTTGCGCGTCGTGCTGGAGGGCCCGCAGGGCGTTGGCCACTTGCTGGAAGGCTCCCAGCACCGTCTGCCGGTAGGCTGCGAACGTCGCGTCATAGGACGCGATCGCTTCGCGTTTCTGTGCCTCGAGCGTACCGCCCGCAAAGATCGGCATGGCCAGATCTCCGGCGACGCTCCAAATGTTGCTGGCGGCGTGCAGGAAGGCGCCCGGCGCGGTGCTCTCCTGGCCGAACTGCGCGGTCAGCGTCACCACCGGGTACATCCGGGCTTTGGCGACGCCGATCTCGACGTCGGCATAACGCACCTGCGCTTCTGCCGCCCGGATATCCGGGCGCTGTTTGAGCAACGTGGAAGGCAGGCTCACGGGAATCCTGACGGGAAGCTGCACGTCACTCATGGTTGGAGAGTGGTCACGCCACTGCGCAGGCAGTTCACCCACCAGGATCGCGAGCTCGTGCCGATAGACCGCCGACTGCTGCTCCAGCGACGGCAGGCTCGCCTCGCTCGAAGCCACCTGGCTGCGCTGCGTGAGTACACTCAAGTACGGCACTGCGCCGAAGTGATATTGGGTCTCGGTCAGCTTCAGCAGGCTCTTCTCATGCGCAATGATCGAGCGAGTCGCCACGATCTGCGCTCGCACCGACGCGGCGCTGATTGCGGCCGCGGCGACGTTCCCGATCAGCGTCAGCCGGGCCGCATCGAGCTGGTAGCGCTGGTAGTCGACCAGTGCCTTTTCACCCTTGAAAACCAAGCGGTTGACGCCAAAGAAGTCCGGGTAGTAGCTGACCGCGAGTCCACCGGAGTACAGCGAGTAGATGCGCCCCGGGAACGATCCGCCGGAACCCGCTGAGGACGTGCGTTGCCGTGAAGCCCCGAGATCGCCAGTGACCTGCGGGTAGAAAATGCCGGCGGCGGCGGCCATTGCTGCCTGTGCCTGGCGCAATTTCGCCTGCTCCTGCACCAGACCGGGATTATTCGCCAGCGCTTGGCGGATGAGCGTGTCGATCTGGGGCGAGTGGAACTGCCGCCACCATTTGGCAACCGGTGAGGCGCCGTAGTCGAACTGCTGCGCCTGCCCGGACGGTCCGATGGCGCTCACGGTGGCATGAGGCGATGGCGCGTGCGTGTACGACGTCGTGTGTACCGCAGGCTGTGAATACCGGGGCGCGAAAGAACAGCCGGCGAGGCTGAGCAATCCGGTGCAGGCGACCACCCATCGCGCAGCGGGGCTTCGTGTCATGCGAGTTCCAGTGCATCGCGGCCGCACGCCGCGCGTGCGGACCACTCTTGGGTAACGGTAATTTGGGTGCATCCTTAGCACATCGAACGCAACTGCCGCACATGCGGGGCAAGTCGAATCGTGACGCTCCTTTTCACGGATGCCAGTCGTCGTCTTGCCGGCGACTATTGCTTAGCATGCTAACGTATCGGGCGGCGGCGCGCAATACTCGAATCGTGTCCAGGGTGCGCAGAGACACGCTCTGTTTACAGAATCACGAGGATATCAATGCACGCCCCGTCGCGACGAAGTGCAGATGCGTCCCTCGCCGCCCCGTCGACTGCCCGCAGCCGGTGGTTGGACGACCCGTGCGGGCGTTTCTGAATTCCTGTCGAAGCGACTCATACAGGGTCAACCATCCGAGACCACTGTTCAAAATCCGCGCCGGGTCCGCGATACGCTCGCGGCTCAGTCCCGATGCGGTCGCTCTTCGGGGTTGCTTTGAATGGCGCTCCCGTGGCCACCCGGACGCAAGAGCGACCACCGCATTGAGCCCGCAGTATCCAACTGCGCCGCTGCGCGCTACGCGTCGCGGGAGGAACTGCTCATCCTCGGAACCCGCCAATGCGCACCCCGCCACTGGCTTGCGCATGCGGGTTCGCACGCGTAGTCTCGCCCATGCTGGGAGCCGAACGGCGAGACTCGAGCCACGCTCCCGTCCGTGCTTGAAGGCAACGTCCATCGTCCGTCGTTACACGGGGTCGTGCGAGATGCACAGCAGAGGACGACAGTGATGCGCATCAACGGATTCCATCGTGCCTGGGTTGCGGCCGCGGCCGTGATGTTCGTAGTTGCGGGATGCGCCAGCAGTCCCCGGCCGATCGGCGCACCATCGACTCCATCGAGCATGACGACCCCGTTGCGCGGGGCACCCTCGACGCCCGCGCGACAGACATTCAGTTTCGGGTCCATGCTGCGCGACATGGGTCATGCGGTCGTCCGTGGGGTGTCTTGGCTGTTTCGGGTTCCGTCCGGTGTCTACGGACCACCGGAGAAGGTCGCCTATAGCAACGCGCGGACCTGGAAGGAAGCCACGGGAACGACGGGCTGCACCATTAGATGCGACCGGGTCCAGCGCAATAGCGTGAATCCCATCCATTGATCACCGCGAACGTTCCGGTGAGCGCAACGGTCATGCACGACAGATATGCATGAGGCGCTGACAGCTCACTGGGTGTTATCTCGGCGGGTGTTACCTCGGTGACGCTCTCGTTCGACCAACTCCCCCGCCAGACAGCTTGCCGACCGCACTCTCGATTTCATTCACCGGCACCGCTATCCGGTCCATGCCAATGCCTGCACTCGATACGACACGTCCAATCAGTCGACATCGGAATCGATGTTGCACTCTTGACGCCCGTATTGATTGAGCTCGGGCAGTGCGTGCACTATCCAGGGTATGGCAACTCGATTTTGCACATATTTCGAGCGGCCGTGAACGCTGGGGTCCCGGGCAGCGGATTGCGCGCCATCGACATCGCCAAGCGTACGCAGCGATCGTGCTCTCGGGAAGCTATGAGGAATGCGGCAGCGCCGGGCGCTCCCGGGTCAAGCCCGGCGATGTGCTGATCCATCCGCCGTTCGACGCACACCTCGACCGCTTCTCGAGAACCGGGGCCTGCATCCTCAATATCACGTTACCCGCAGTGTTCGGCACACCAGCGGTCGGGCGGGTTGAAGACCCGGATGAGATCGTCCGCGCGGCTGAACGGGATCCGGGCGCGGCCCGCGAGTGTCTGCATCGCCAGATGCGCTACCTTAAGGCGCCGCCCCTGGATTGGCCAGACGCCCTCGCCTTGCGGCTGCGAGCGGACCCGACCTGCCGGCTGGATGCCTGGGCTGATGAACAGGGACTGTCCAAGGAGGCGCTCTCGCGCGGGTTCGGGAAGGTGTTCGGCATCACGCCGGCGGCGTTTCGGGCCGAAGCGAAAGTGCAGCAGGCATTGGCGCTGATGACATACGGCGCCCAGCCGCTTTCGAACATTGCGCTGGCCGCCGGATTTGCCGATCAGGCCCACATGACCCGCGCCGTGCGCATCGTCACGGGCGAGCCGCCCACCCGCCTGCGCAGGTCAATTGGATTCAAGACGGCGCCACCGCAAGAATGATCGAATTCGGGGCATGCTCACCGAGGCCGCAGAACCCCCATTCCGCTTGAAATTCCGTCCCCTGCTGGTGACCGTACTGCTCGGCATCGCCGTAACGGTTGGCTCGTCCCTCGTCGTCGTGTTGCTGTTCCGTGCTCTGCGCCTGCCATCCCTGCAGAAATCGCTGCTCACATTCCTGTACGTGCAGCATGGCGTGCAATTGCTGTTCGCGCTCATCGGCATCGCCATTCTCAAGCGGCGGTTCGCGCCGGCGGATTACGGTCTGCACTGGCCGCACGGTAAACGCTATTTTTTGGCAGCGATTCTCTGCGGACTTCTGCTGGCGACCGCGGTCAACGCCGGCAGCTCGTGGCTGGATGTGGCGCTGCACCTGAAGCAAACGGGCGGCGATGTGGTGTACACGCACCGGAACATCTGGGGATGGGCACTCTTTGAATGGGTTTACGTCGGCCCTACGGAGGAAATCCCGTTTCGGGCGCTGCTCGTGACCTACTTGGCCACGGCCATGCCCGGCAAACTGCGCTTCGGACGCTTCAGCATCAATGGCGCCGGTGTCGTCGTCGCCCTGCTCTTTGCGCTGGCCCACCTGCAGACCTTCTGGGTCGAAAACCCCGTTGATGCGCTGATCCAGCAAGGCTACGCGTTCATGCTTGGGGTGCTCTACGCCTACTGGCTCGAAAAGTCGCGAAGCATCATCGCACCGATCCTCGCTCACAACTGCAGCGACGGGATCACGACGGTCTTTTGGGCGCTTGGCATCTTTCAGCATTGAGCGGAGCTCGGCGACCCGTTGCATCAGGCCATGATCTCGCCTGGGAATACTCTTGCGCAACCCATTGATTTAAGGAATATTTTATTATGGCGTTTGCACGCGGTGCATCCCGGCAGCGCCCCGTCCCTGTCCCGGACCCCTGCCGGCCCGGCGACCCACGCCGCCGAATTATCACCCCGTGGGGAACACTCTTCCCGGTAACCGGTCTGTAGGATCGGCCCCAGCTGACAGGGCCGAGGGCAGAATAAACAACGCTTCGCGGGTACATGGCGCCAGGAATCTTCATCGCGGGACGGTCACGGCCGGGCAGCCGGGGGTGCGCGCTATCCCTCCTTCGCGCGGCATGCTAGGGTCGGCCCGCTTGACCGGGGGATCAGGTCTATGCCGCTATTCAGACGTCCAGCGGGATGCCCGTGCTGTCGCAGCGCGGTCATCGACGAGCCCTTCGCATGCGTCAGCTTTGTCAACGAGACTCGCTGTCGGCGCGGCCCGCCAACACGGAACGCTGCCGCGCCATGCGCGCTGTTGAGCGACTTTCGATTGGATCGGCACGCATGAAGCCATCCCCTCGCCAGCGCGTTCCTCAGCCGCTTCGAATCCCGGAATCCTCCCGCGGCGGCGTGCGTGGCCGCGGTACCAGTGGATTTTTTTGCGCAGCTACGGCGCACAGCAACACGCATCTTTCACGACGGACCTTCCTATGAACAATGATCAATTCGATGACACGCAACGCAAGGCCCTGCGCCTGCTGACCCGGATATTCGGTCTGGTCTGGCTCGTGAACGCGGGCTTTCAGGCGATGGCTTGGCTCGCGGTCTCCAACGCGCACGAAAATTTTCTCCACGCGCTCGCGAAGCCGGCCTCGAAGGTTCCCGCTGCCGTACGTCCGCTGCTCCTAGCCGCGCTGCACGGAACACAGGCGGTCGGGCCGAAGATCGTGGCGCTGGTGATGGTTGCCATTGCGATTCTGCTCGGCGCCGCACTGCTGAGCGGTCGGAAGGTCGAATGGGCGGCCCGCATCGGCGTGTGCTACAGCGTCCTCTGCTGGATCTTCTTGAACGGCTTCGGTTTCCCGTACAGCGGTGGGCAGACCGATCCGGGGGTCTTCGTGGCCTACGCGATCGCATTCCTGTTCGTGTGGTCGGTCGCACCGGTGCTCGAAGGACGTGGACCGGATGACCCGAAGGGCACCAACCGTCTGTGGAACCTGGCACGCCTGAGCTTCGCGGTGCTGTGGCTGTTCGATGCCTTCCTGAAATGGCTGCCGGCATTCCTGCTGCATTTCACCAGCCAGATCACCGGCGTCATTCCCGGGCAGCCGCACTGGATTGCCGTCTGGCTCGGATTCGTCGCCGCCCTCGTCCATGCGGTCGGTCCCGTCCCAGTCGCCATTCTGGTCGGACTGTCCGAAACGGCGATCGCTTTGGCGCTGCTGAGCGGGAAATGGCTCCGGCTCGCGATTCCCTTCGGTATGGCGTACTCGCTCTCAGTGTGGATGACCGCTGAAGCATTTGGCGGCCCGTATTCAAGCGCCGGTACTGGAGTCCGCGGCAACGTACTCGGCAACGTACTGATGTACCTGATCCCTTTCCTTTTCCTCTGGATTGCCGAATCCCGCCGCCGCGCGACGCCGGCCTAGTCTGTGCGTCAACGATTGGCGCGGAGCGGCACGGCTCCGCGCCAATCGGTCTGCACTCTCCCCGTCGCTGCCATCGAGCCGGTCCGGGCCACCCTGGATCACGCATTCGCCGCCAGCGCTCCGGGGGAT
>JAPTUI010000409.1 GCA_028067895.1 Pseudomonadota bacterium
GCCCGAAACGGCCATTCGCGCCCGCGAGAACAGCAATTGGGATCAGCCGTTCGACATCGAAGTGCCGCATGCCCCCAACCCGCCCTATGGGGTGATCGTCGATTATTACCTGCGCCACAAGCCCAGCGGACCGATCACGCTGCAGATCTTCGATGCTCGCGGCAACCTGATACGCACCCTGACGAGCACGCTGCCGCCGCCCATCAAGGGTCAGCTCTTTCCGCGCTATTGGCTGGCTTCGCCGCAGGCACGTGCTCTGCCCACCCACGTCGGTCTGAATCGCTTCGCGTGGAACCTGCGGTATGGCCCGCCGCCCGCCTTGCGACACGATCTTGAAAATCAGATGAACACCGTGGCTGGCGCCACTATCCCGGGCCCGCATGGTCCGCAGGTGATCCCCGGTGTCTACACACTCAAGCTCACCGTAGACGGACACGTCTACACCCGCCACGTCACCGTCATGAACGATCCGCGGGTCGGGCAGAGCCCCGTGCTGCTGGCCGCTCTGCGCGCGCAGAACCGCGCCGTCAGGCGCGCCTATGAGGGCATGCACGCCAGTTACCAGGGTTATCAGGAGGTACACGCCGTCAAGGTTCAGTTGACCGCGCTCATGCACACGCACCTGAGCAAGTCACTGGTGACGCAAGCCAAGGCGATCGAAGCCCGCCTCGACAAGATTGGTGGCAAAAAATCAACGGGAGGCTTTCTCGCCAGGCTTCTGCACCCGCACCCCCGGCCGAAGCCTGGCGCGCTGCGCTCCTTCGTCGTTGAGAACAACGTCTACAACAGCCTGGTCAGCCTCATGCAGGTGGGGATGGACATGCGACCGACACCGGCCCAGCTCGCCACGCTGGACGCCGATTGCCGTCACTACGACCACACGGTGATCAGCTGGATGAGCCTGCAGACGGGTCAACTCGCCGCGTTCAACACCGCGTTGGCCGCAAACCATCGGCGTGAGCTGCGGCTCGCGCCGGTCCGGCTCACCGTTCCGGCCTGCGGCTTCGTGACTGACGCGCGCTGAGCGCGGTCCGGCCAGAGCGCGACCCGTCCGCACACCGTGCGGGCGGGTCGAGTTCTCGCGGCCTGCCGAGAGAGATTCGTCAGAATGGGCCGGCGCGTGATCGTGCGGCACCGCCGGTTCGTCATGGATGCCGCAGGGACTCCCGGGTTGGAGTCACATCTCTCCAATAGGATGTATACGCAGCGCCCATATTTGAAATGACACCGTCTGCCGCCAGGTGTGCGCACGGGCACGCATGGCATTCGATGGACCGGATCGTCACAAAAAATCCCGGGAAAACCGAGAAAGGGTAGCCGGGGTGAGGCGATTCGGCTTGGTCCTGCGGGTCCGTTGCGGATCTGAGCTTGATGACGGCTCGGCCAGTTGCCGGTACGAGGGACTCGTGGGTCGTGGGGCGGCGCCTGATGCTGCCCGGCTGACGACAGTTGCCATCGCCGAGGAACGCTCCTGTGTGCTCGCCGGAGTCATTCCGGGCATGAGTTCCATATCGGAGTGTCGGTCCCGCCGGGAGAACTCATGTTCACGCGAACGGGCGCGAACTCGATCGTGAGTGCCCGTCTGAGTCCTTCGAGAGCGCCGATCAAGGCTGCGCGACGGCTCCGCCTGCCCCCTGAGCTGGCGGGCAAATTCTGCGACGACTCAAGCTTGATCAGTGGCGTACCAAGAATTGTGAGCCCGGCAGGGAGATGCCAGATCGTCGTGTCTATGCTAGTAAATTGCACAATAGCGCTAAATAAAGTGCGTAAGCGCATATAAAAAGCGCGATAATGCGAATTATGCAGATCGATATTCACCTCGACGGAGTCTGGCACGCCTGCGCGGCCGTTGTGCAGACCACGGCCGACTCGACACCACGGGGATCGGTCCGGCTTCAATACGATACCGACTATGCGGTCGAGCACCTCGATGCCCAGGACCATCGCGCGCTCACGGTGCGTGCGCCCGTGGATCTGGGGATTCGCGCGCTCCCGCATTGGCCGTCGTTCCTCATCGACTTATTGCCGCAGGGGGCCGCGCGGCGCCGCATCGAACGCACGGCTGCCACTACCATTTCAGCCTGGGAGCTGCTCGAGCGCGGCGCGGTCAATCCCGTAGGAAATCTCAGAGTTCATCCCCTGCAGTCGCGACAGCCGGAGCGTCACTCTGGCTTCGCATTGAAAGAGATGATCGAACGTGGCGACGCCTTCGTCGACTACGCGCTCGAGTGCGGCGCAGCCGTTGCCGGAGCAACCGACACGCAGGGCGATGCTCCAAAATTCTGGGTGGTCGAAGACGAGCAGGGCCGGTGGCATCCGGACAGCGGCGAAATACCGTTTGGGATTCGCAGGCACGCACTCCTGAAGTTCCCAGTGTCCGAATCCGGTCCGCGCGCGGCGGACATTCTGAGGCACGAGGCCGCCTATCAGCGCGTTGCGGCGCGGGTCGGTCTTCGGGTGACCTCGCCTCTGCCCGAATTCGCCGACGGCGCGCTGCTCATTCCCCGCTTTGATCGTCGTGTGATTGATGGCAGGGAGATCCGGCTCGGTGTCGAAAGTCTATATTCGATCTGCGGAGTCCTCGACTCGGCGCTCACAGTGCTTCGGCACGATCAGGTGCTGATCGCACTGGCCCGGTGTGTCAGCGATTTTCGTGTGGAACTTGCCGAATACGTGCGGCGGGATCTTTTCAATCTTGCGCTCGGCAACCGCGATAATCATGGGCGCAACGCCGCGGTGCTCAAGGATACCGACGGAACCATGGCGCTCGCACCGATCTACGATTTCGGCCCAGCTTTTCTTGATGCGCGTGCGATCGCGCGAGTGCTTCGGTGGGAAGGCGAGGCGGCCGGGGGAGGGGAGTGGAGCCGCGTGTTGAACCTGCTTGAGATCCGCTTCGAGGAAGCCGGGCTTGCTTCGCCGCGCAAACCTCTCATGCAGATCTTTCGCGAGACTGCAGCGACGCTCGAAACACTCCCGCAAGTGATGAGGCAATGCGGCGTCGACGAAGTCATCGTCGGGCACCGGCACGACGACATCGTCCGGCTCGCAAATGGACTGCGAGCCTCAGGAGGGCGGCCATGAGACGCGTGCACCGCAATCTGCAGCGTGATGAGGTTGAAGCGTTGCGAAATAAGCTGGCCGAGCTAGTGCCCCAGGCGCATGCCGAGATTCCGGAGTTGATCCGCACCATGCGGCTCATTGTCCGCAAGTCGCAAACGGAATATGCGCATCTTTGTGGTGTTTCTCCCCGGGTGCTTGCCGACATCGAGGCCGGCAAAGGGGTGCAGACGACCGAGACGTTGGGAAAGCTGCTGCGGCCTTTCGGCTTTAAGCTTGGGGTCGTGGCTCCGGCCATCAGCTCGATCTGACATGCGCAGGCAGCTGCGAAGCGGCGGGCCTTGGGGCGCCCCTGTGTTTCTGCCAACCGGCCTTTGGGTTGATCGTGTAAGACCGTTTCTGTGTGGAAGTCAGTGCCCGTCCCTGGATTGGTCGGGGTGAGGCGGTTGGGTCTGCTTCTGCGGTTCGAGTCCGGCTCCGTGTGAGGTGAGTTGGGCTCAATGCGCCCGAGCTTTCAGTGCCGCCTTCGGCTGAGGGCTTGCCCTCCGAGGAATTCGTGCAACAGGGTGCTGCCCCATTGCCTTGCGGGCACCCGCGGAGCGCGAATGTTATGCCTGGTAGGCGATCCACAAGGGAAGTGACCATCCTGCCGCGGTGGCGACCGGGCCGGCTGCGGTCGGTGGGCTTCAATCGTGAGTCGCGCTCTGGAACCGCCACGCTGGGGTGCAGGGCCGCGCCTGCGGTCATGAAGAGTAAATGCGCCTCTTATATTTAACGAGCTAGGTTCTCTAATTAAATCTTTTGTCATAGCTGATCTACTAGTTAAATTTATGTATCTATGTTTAACTAGTAGCGTCGGCTAACAAAGCGGCTTACCCTCGGGGATCGAAGCGATGAAGCGGGATCCGTTCGGAACATATATTGAGACCACGACCCTGGGTGAGACCGTCCGCGCCTTTGTGCCCCCAGTGCTGCCTCCCGATCCGCCTCTCGCCTTTGTGGCCGGGTCTCAACGCGCACTGGATCGGGCGATGCTCTCCCTCGGACGACTCGACGGCGCCGCGACGACGATGCCTGATGTGGACTTGCTGCTCTATACATTCGTTCGCAAAGAGGCTGTTCTCTCCTCGCAGATCGAAGGCACCCAATCCACGCTGGATGCACTACTGGCACACGAGATCGAGGCGGTGCCCGGCGCACCGGATGAAGACGTACGCGAGGTCTCCCGCTACGTCGAGGCCATGAACCACGGCTTGGAACGAATGGCCGGCGGCTTCCCACTCTCGACCCGGCTGTTACGTGAAATGCACGGCATCCTGCTTGCCGATGGACGCGGTGCACAGAAGCAACCCGGTGAATTTCGCCGCTCCCAGAACTGGATCGGAGGCACGCGACCTGGCAATGCGGGCTTCGTGCCGCCACCGCCAACTCACCTGGATGCGTGTCTCGCGAATCTCGAGCAGTACCTGCACGAACCGGCCACTCCCGTCGTAAAGGCGGCCCTCGCCCATGTGCAGTTCGAAATCATTCACCCATTTCTGGACGGCAACGGCCGTGTCGGGCGCCTGCTGATTACGCTGATGCTCTGCCACGACAATGTTCTGCACAAACCACTGCTGTATCCCAGCTTGTATTTCAAGCAGCACAGGCAACAGTACTACGCAGAGCTGAACGCGGTGCGTGCGGAGGGAGACTATGAGCGCTGGATAGACTTTTTCGCGGAGGCGATTCGTCACAGCGCAGAGGTCGCAATCGAAACCGGCCGACGTGTAACGCGGGTGTTCCACGAAGATCGAACACAGCTGCGTGCGGTACCTAGGATTGCCGGATCGCTGCTCATGATCCAGGAGGCGCTGCAGGCAAAGCCTGTCGCCACGGTGGCGAGTTTGAGAGCGGCTACGGGACTCACGACGCCGACCATCAATTCCTTGCTACGCGAGATGAAGGCGCGCAGCATCATCAAGGAGTCAACTGGACGCGCTCGAGATCGGGTGTACGTCTACCGACGTTACCTTGAGGCATTGGCTGCCGAGGAGGAGGCGCCCGTGAGTGTCGCCGAGGCATCCGGCGGGTGAAGGTGCTCGGGATGAGCCGGAAGCGATAGCTCGAACGAGCTTAAATGGAGTTCGCGCGGCGCGCGGCCAATTCACCCACGATTCGACAGTCAGTGACCCTCGCCGCACGCACTGGAGTTGCTGAGCCTCGAGCGCTTTGCGGACGTACCGGTCTTCGGTCGCGGTCGTGCGCCATCAAACCGGCGGAAGATTGAACGGACGCCGCAAGAAGCGTCGGGTGAACGCCGATGGCCTGTCACGCAGCTCATCCTGCGGGACAAAGCGTTCAAGGCGGTGATGCGGCGGGAGCGCTCACGGCCGGCTCGCGTGCGGGTACTCGATCAGCCGTGACAGCGGGCTCTCTGGATGTCGAATGGTTAGGTAGTCAGCCGCCGCTCGGAACCCACGCGTCTGCGAATTTGAGAATCCGTCCCATCGCTTCGTCGAACGGAGGAATCACGCCATACACCATCGCCGTCGTGAATCGCTCGTACCACTGCCGGGCTTCGCCACTGGCCGCAAGATCGTTGAGTGCTTCCCGCGCCCGCTCGATCGGAGCATCCCTGAACCCTGGATCTTGGCCGCCGAATTCGAGGGCATCCTGAAGCAGGAGTTCTCGAGTCAGTCGGCCCGCCTGCGCATCGGTCAACTCCCGCGGAAAGTGCTCGAAGATGCGCCCGAGATCGTAGATGTGTCTGACGATATCTTCGTCGCGGGCGTTGCCCAGCTCGAATACCCGGCCGGCGCCGCGCAGACGCGCCGACCATCGTCGCAGCAAGGCTGCGTTCTTGCCGGCGATGGTTTCGCGGATGTCGAGACATGCGATTGAGTCGCTGCGCTCGGCGCGCCCGAGCAGCTCATTGACGATGGTATCGTAGCCACACTCCACAGGAGTCAGGATCGGGGAGCGCGCGCTGATCTCGATCAGCAGTTCCGGGCGTAGTGCCTGGTCGGGCGGATAGAGGGACTCATACGACAGCAGGATCGCAATGTAGCGATTCTCGTTGCCTGCTTTGACGGTCTGATCAGGAATGTCGTATCCCTGCTGGCGTAAGCGATCGAGCACTTCGGCCTTGACGTGGCGCAGAAGTCGCTTCTGAGCGGATCGGCTCAACCCGGTCGGGACGATGACCCGCAGGTCGACATCCTCGGAGATTCGCTCGGTGAAGCGGTGTGCTTTGGAGACCGCCGTGCCGCCGCAGAGGACGAATTTCGCCTCATCCTCGCGGTACACGACCGGCGCGGTGAAAGCCGAGAACACCTCGGCGATGAGAAAGTCCTTTTCGAGCTGCGCCGTGGAGACGCGAGCGCCGTGTTCGGCGAGGAAGGCGTCAATCAGCTCCGATTGCGCCAGCGTCAGCCGCTTCATGTGTACTCGATGACGCGCGGCCCGAATGCGATCTTGCGCTTCACGCGCGCACCGGGCACGGCGATGCGATCGCCAGCGGGCACCTGTGTCGTGCGTCTCTCGATGTAGTCCAGGGCGGCCCGGCTCGGCTGCGGTGAATAGCCCAGACGGCGCAGCGCCTGGAAACCAATGTCGATGAGCGGGGTGACCGGAATGGGTTTGCCCGACAGCACCGAGGGCTTCGCGCGAGCGTAGAGGCCATAACCCACCTGCACGAGGAGTCCTTCGCTCACTAGCTTGCGCAGTTCGCGGCCGACGACATCGTAGGCCCCGAAGGCGGCGAAATCCTCGCGCAGGAAGACATCCGTCTTGCGCGTGCGACGGATGCGCTCGGCGATGCGATCTCGGATGGTGAGGGGCTTCCTGATCATGACGCAAACATACGACCTATAAACGAGATTAATTATAGCAGAAACAAATATTTATGAAATCTTGTGACCGCCGACTTGTTCCCGAGTTTCCTCGGATCGAGGCAGCTCAGAATCCCGCCGCCTGATCCACCGCGCAAGGCCCTGTGCCAGAAGCAGAAATTGGCACCTCGCCGCCCCCGGCGTGCGGGAGTGAGCGGGCGCAAGGCGGTTACACGGCGTAAGCGGATCACGCCCGGTTCGCCCGCAAGCACTCGATCAGCCACCCGCTTGGATGGCGCAACCGGCACGCGGGGCCTGCGGCCGGGAATCCGCCTCTGCCCACAGAGTCGGTCACGCGCACTTCGATGAGCTTGCCGGCCTGGCCGGCTTCCGCCACCACGCTGCTCGGCGGCGG
Source organism: Pseudomonadota bacterium (assembly GCA_028067895.1). Classification (GTDB taxonomy): domain Bacteria; phylum Pseudomonadota; class Gammaproteobacteria; order Steroidobacterales; family Steroidobacteraceae; genus 13-2-20CM-66-19. Next base: position 7,288 of record JAPTUI010000409.1, read on the forward strand.
CACAATCCCTTTGTCCATCAGCTGCCGTTGCACCCTGGAGAGCATCCGTAGGCTCAATCCATGCGCCAGGTAGTAGTCCTTCAGGGACACCCCCTCGCTCTGCGCCTCGCGTACCCGCTCCAGAT
>JAPTUI010000041.1 GCA_028067895.1 Pseudomonadota bacterium
CCTGATCAAACCGACTCCGCCCGATCAAGATGGCTGAGGGCGTCACGCTCCGTTCCCTCACCAACCGTGATCAAAACGGCAGGGGTATGCCCTCAATCTGAGAGCGCAGGCTCACATGCCGGAGTCGGGATTCGCTGTTGCATGTTTCAAGCTTTGGTCCGCAGGGTAGGTGCGGGAGCCGCGCACCTACGAGGAGCGTGCGATCACGCCAGCGGTGGTCGCGAGCCGTTTGGCGGCTTCCAGGGCTTTATCGAAACGAACGATCTCATCGGACGCGGCGAACGATACGTTTTGTACGAACCGATCGTACTCATCCGCCCAGACGGGATCTGTGCCCAGGCGATCGAGCATCATCGAAAAGCGGTCGGAAGCGTCGATCGGCACTCGACCTCCGCCGCGGCCCGAGTCGGCAGCGGCAGCCACCAGAAGCAAGGTGGTGAAGGCCGGCGCGGTCGCTACGCGTGACTCCAGCGCCGCGAGATCGTGCAGATGGCGAACGATGGTCGGGTCATCTTTGGGCGACCCGCGCTCCCGTGCACAAACCCGCCAGGCGAGCGCACTCAGCTTGTCGGCGGCCGTTTCTACTGGATCGACACACGGGAAGGCCGGAATCTCGGGATCGCGATCTTGCGCGCGAGCGATGAGTGAATGGATCGGGCGGTCAATTGTAGGCAGTGTGGGCGCCTCGAAAGTCATCTCGATCTGCAGGTATGGCCGGAATCCGACGGCGAGATTGAACCCGTTCGGATAAGCCAAGTTGGCCGAGAAAAACCGGCTTGCCTTGCGCACTGGGCCGATCAGGCGAAAGTCGGCAGCGGTGAGCGCTGCCAGAACGCGTTCGCGAAACTCGCGTCGCCGAGCGCGCCCCTGGGAGGGATTGGCGGCCGCGGGCATCACGACCTTGAAATCCGCGTCCTCGGAGAATCGCTGGATCAGGCCCCACCCGACGGAGAGCGATGTGCCTCCGGAGAAGACGGGTCGCGCCTCGCCCTGATCGAGCGCCGAGACGACGGCAATCGCCCGGACCACGTGCCACTCCTTCTCGATGAGTCCAGGTGCGGTCCCGAGCTCGGCGGCAACTTCCTCAACGAGCTGCGAGTTGAGCACGCTCGAAGCTCAGCGAGATCCCGCCGTAACCGATCTTGCGCCGGACGCGCTGGCGTACAGCGACGACACGGCCCGTCGGTACCTGGGTGGTGCGGCCGGCGTTGTAGTCCTGGACGGCGCGGCTGGGATAAGTCTCGATACCGACCCGTTCGAGCGCCTCCTTCAGGGTCGCCAGCCCCTTGGGAGGGATGAGGCGCTGGCCAAGCCGGGACTTCACGGCCCGGGAGTACAGCCCGAAGCCGATTTTCAGGAGCTTGCCCTGGCTGACGAGCCCGCGCAGAGCGCGGCCCACCTGGTCGTAGCCGCCGAGATCCGCGAAATCCGCGCGCAGAAACACATCACCTCGCTTGCGGTCGATGCGCTTGAGGACCCGGGCTTCGAGCGTCTCTCTCATGGCCGTCACAATACGACATGTGATAACCAATTTCAATTCTAAATCAGTGAATTATGATGATTCTCAGGCCTCGCCCAGTGAACCTGTACAGGCCTGAACTAGGCCGGTGGCGCTCTGGGAACCGCAGTACCTCCGACCTCGGCCAGGCAGCGTGGCAACCGTGCGAAGCAGGGACGTCCGTGCCGCTACCCACGAAGCTGGCCGGGTTCGAGGCTCGATACCGGCCCGCACACGCCTGGGCCGTGTACCACAGTTCCAGCAGGCAGCCATCCATCACCTCAACGGAAATCTACCGGGTCAATTCCCTGCGACAGGAGACGCTCGCGGCAGAGCCTAAGCGCCTTCGCCTTCCTTCGATCGACGCGCCGTTCAGATATTCCAAGCGCGGCAGCGATTTCTCCGCGTGACTTGCCCTGAACATTGGCCATCACAAAGACCGCGCGAAGATTCCGGGGCAACCCGATGATGGCTGCTGCCAGTTGCTCGACGAAGCCACATTGCTGCGTCGTCATTCGCGGGTTCCCTACGTCGCTCTCACCGCCGTCCGATCGAGCATACTCTCAGCGGGCTCCGGGACCGCACTCGCCGGCGGCCGCCTCGCCGCCGAGCGCACGGGCCCCCAGCATCAATCTGGCGAGGTAAACCCTCCGCGGGTCGTTCGCTCCTCTGCCGTGATGAGGCCCATTCGCTCGAGCCGCGCCTCGATCGCGCGCAATGTCCGTCCATGTCCGGACGCAATGGCATTCAGCGGCTCTTTTGCGGCGAATTCTGACCGCAGCTGTTCCTCTTCCTTCGTCGTCCAGCCCAGGCCGACATTCTCAGGCAGTGCTGCCCGGCGCTTCGCTCGCGCATCGGTCGCGTCGATTGCGCCGACCCCAAGGAGCAGCGCGCGGATTACATCGGAATGATGGACGAAGCACTCGTTCGGGAGCCTTTCTCCCGAGAGCGGGTGCCGCCCTTCGATCAGGGACACCAGGATGGTCCTGGCTTCAGTGTGTTGCATGGTAGCCACCTGAACGGTTGATGTGCCTATGTTGCGCCGTCATCGAGACGGGTCGAGAGAAGCCATGTCGAGCGCGCTGTATGCGGCTCGAAGCAGTATGAGCGCATGCCGAAGGGCGACCTCCTCGTCGCCCACTGCGCGGATCTCGAGGGCCTCCAGCGAGCGATGAACGACGGCAACGATTGCGATAGCATCGGAAAGGTCGCCAAGGAGGGTAGCTATGTCTGCCCGCTCGGGTATGCCTGGCGAATGCGCCGTCGCTTCTTCCGTAGGGCTTCGACGGGAGGATCCGCCTTCGGGATGCTCCCCTGCGAAGTCTCTGCGGGCATCTTGGTCAGTTGCCGTAGGCTCTCCCAACTATTCCCATCCGATACGAATACAGTATCGACACGCCATGGTAATCTGATACTGTTTTCGTATCAATAGGGGTGATACGGTATTAGAAGCACCTCCGTCACGTCCCGGGGGTGTCATGAAATATCCCGCCCGCCAGCGGGCCATAGTCGCTGCGCTCCGCAAGGCTCGCGAGACTGGTGGTCTTTCTCAAAGACAGCTTTCTGAGAAGCTTCGGGAGCCACCGAACTGGATTCAGCGTATCGAGTCGCTCGAGCGGCGGGTAGATGTGGCCGAGTTCATGGCGATTGCGAGGGCGCTCGGCGCCGATGCGGTCGAGCTCTTTCGTGAGGCGCTCCAGGGCTGATGCCGTCTGTCGGTAGCCGTAAGGGATTAAGAGGCTGGAGCACAAGAGCATGTTGAGCTGCCTGGTATCTCACGCCTGCCACAAACGGGCTGGCATCAAGTCCTTCAGCGCGGATGTCGCTGCGGCCACATGCTTCTCGACCGTGCGCGGCTTAACGACAAACGCCGCCGCGACCTCCTCGTAACTATATCCACCGCGTTGGGCAATAAATATCTGGCACGTCCGAGGGCTCATGGCGCTCACCAGCCTGACTACCCTGTCGAGATGCTGCTCGGCTGCGAGCGTCCGCTCCGGGTCAGGAGCAGGATCTATCAAGGTCCCCTGCGCGTCGAGGTCGTCGATGCGCTCGAATAGGATCGGCGCCGACATGTTGCGATGGTAGTATGTGATGGAGAGATTGATCAAAATGAGCCGCAGTAGGGAGTTGGCATTCCTCACCTGCGCGGAGCGCTGATACGCGAATAGGCGAAGATGGGCCTCCTGCACCAGGTCCTTGGCATCTTCGTGCGAGCAGCCCCGAGCAATACACAGCTCAACGAGACTCGAATACCGCGCCGAAACTCGCGTCATCGTTCCGTTGTGCCCTGGCTGTCGTGAGGGGGCAGTTCGTGAGCACGCGATCGCGGCCTGTGCGGCACCTCTTTCCCCTAGCGCACCTGCAGCCTTCCCGAAGAGTTCCTGCAATATCGCTCGCGGACGTTCCGGAGGCTCTCTGTCTTGAATCGACGAGCCTGGTTGGCCCCTCGAAGACCTGGGATGCGCTTGCCCTCGGACGCTCTGAAAGCATCCGGCAGAGACGTACAGCCTTGTGGACCGGTACCCATTGCAACCCGAACTACCCCTCTTGGGGCAAGCTTGGCAGTCGATCAAGCTCTGAGTTGAGGCGCTTCAGCGCTTCGGAGCCGTAACGGAGCACGCCGTCCTCACCGTACGCCCGACGGTTCGCTGTCGCCGAGGCGGAACCCTGCGTCGCATTCAGGACCGAGAACCCGGAGAAGGTGCCGCCGAGACGGTCGGGCGCCGGCGCGGAAGTCAGAGCGCATTTGGGCACGAAGCCGGGATCGCCGGATTGAACCGGACCGCGGCCTTCGGTCCGGCATCTCGGACTCCTCGACTGCATCGCTATCGGACCTCGAGATTGGCAATGCCTCAGAATAGACACTATAATGTCTAGACACGATAATGGTCAACGGCGACGCTTCCGGATATGGCCCGGAAGACGTTTATCCGCTGTCTCGGAGAGGAGGTACGCGACCGTCGCAAGGCTCTCGGCTTTAGCCAGATCGCGCTTGCCCATGAAGCCGAGATACATCCCAATGTCGTCGGCCGCCTCGAGCGTGGGGAGTACAATCCCACGGTTTCTCTCCTGGAGCTGTTGATAAAGCCGCTTCGTGTAGCTCTATCGGAGCTGATCGCCGGCGCGGAGAGACGGTGTGGATTATGATTGCCTCGAAGCCTCGGGTCATCCCTCCGGTCGATTGATGTCCGTCAACGCCCTTTGCGAGGGGCTGGCCAGTATCTCGGGAAGGCGTAGCAGGTAAGAAAGCTACGCCACCACGCCCGATTGACTGAGCGGGTCCATCGCAGTAGCGTAATGTTGCTACTGCGGCACTCCGGCGGCTTAGGAATTGCTGTGTCTGGCCACCACATCTTTCTGGCGCTTGCCGTCGTGGCATTCCTTTTCCCCACCACACGCCGCGTCGTCATCGAGACGGCCCGCAGCGTTATCGCCCCCATCGTTGCGATCCTCTTCATGATCGCAATGCGTCTGCGCTGAGATCTCAGCACAGGCCATGTACGACGGCCCCGAGGGGCGGTCGACGCCATCCCCTTTCCGACTTACGCTCCATGAATAGCGTCAGCCTCGGCTGAAAGCTCGGAACTCCTTCGCGATCACGGCCCGCGCCAGTAAGCTGTCACGGGCCATGAAATAGGCGAGCAGGAGTCCATCTCTACGCCGGTCGAGCGGGCTCAATTGCGCCATCAATCGACGCTCCTGTCGGTTGCGGTCCGAGTCGCGCGCGAGAACCGCAACCGACCGGAGCTATCCGATGAAACTCTTTACCGAAGCGCAACGCCGCGACCTGATCGCGAATGGCGAGCGATCCGCAGCCGGCGAGCAGATCGATCCGCACCCGACCGTCAAACTCTTCACGCCCGATGCCGGCGCCACGTGGCTCCTCACCGAGCTCAATCCCGATGAGCCGGATCGGGCCTTCGGCCTCTGCGATCTCGGACTCGGCTGCCCGGAGCTGGGCTACGTGAGCATCACGGAGGTTGCCCGCGTTCGGGGACGGCTGGGTCTTCCCGTAGAGCGCGACCTCTACTTCACGGCTGACCGCCCACTATCTGAGTACGCAGCCGAGGCCCGCCGCCGCGGACGCATAGTCGCATGACATGGCGGTCAATTGTGCCCGCGCGTTCAGGTTCTGAGCGCGCGGGTACTTCTTGCTTGGGCCAGCATCGCAGACGGGGCGGCCGTCGGTATCTCGACTCTTTGGAGTGCGATCGATGGCAGATCGGATCCGCGAGCGCTGCCGCCGATATGCTGACAGGCTTGCAGACAATCTGCGTCACGCGAATGTCGGTGCGCTTCCTGCCTGCCACTCATTCCTCGCAAGCGATCGCTGCTGATAACGGATGCTGCGGGTGCGGGAGGGAACCGAAGCCGGCTCTTCGTGATTCGCGTACATGTAGCGAAGGAAGCTGAATCTGACTGCCTCACGGTCTGCATGACAAGTCGGACCATCCTCGAATGGCAGTCATACAGTAACTACGACAGCGAATGCTGTCTGCGCGTTTTTGTGCAAACGCGCAGGCAAAACTGGTTCTGGAAATAGGCCGATTTGGTTAGTCTGCTGATCGTCCTCAAAGTTGCCTCTATTGAATTCCGAGTGGGTGATGCCTGAGGTGGCGCGGTTTCCCGGGTAGTCCACGGGCCGCAGCCGACCGATGGCCCGGCGCCTTCCAGCAGCCGGGGGCCAGCAGGTCGGGCGAGCGCAGCGAGCGCCGGTGGACCCACCGGGGGAACCCGCCCAGGTAGCACTGGGCACGAACTTCTGCGGTACGATGTCGTTTCCCAGTAGATGATCGAGTTGGAATGGTTACCGAAAAGATCTTCGAGACGGCCCTTGGCATCAGCACTCCCTGGTTCATCGCCGGGATGAACTTCGATCCGAGCCAGAAAAAGCTCAATATCCGCGTCGATTTCGAGGTCGGCAGCCGTTTCGCCGTGCCGGGGCAGGGCGGTGAGCATCCGGTGCATGACACGGTGACCAAGACCTACCGACACCTGAACTTCTTCCAGTACGAGTGCGTGCTCGAGGTGCGCATCCCGCGGGTGAAGCTCGCCGACGGCTCGGTGCGCCAGGTCAGCCCCGAGTGGGCCGGCAAGCTCTCTGGGTTCACCCTGCTGTTCGAGGCGTTCGTGCTGCTGCTGGCCCGAGAGACGACCTTCACCGGGGCGGCTCGCATCAGCGGGCTGTCGGTCCACCGGGTGATGAGTCTGTGCCAGCGCTACGTGGACGAGGCGGTCAGCGCGGCGGACTTCAGCGAGGTGCGTCGGCTTGCGATCGATGAGACTTCCCGTGCCAAGGGCCACGATTACGTGAGTCTCTTTGCCGATGCCGACCCCGACCCCGAGCGCCGTCGAGTGCTGTTCGTCGCCGAGGGCCGGGAGGCCGAGACGGTGGGCGCCTTTGCCGCCAACCTGCGCGCCCACGGTGGCAAGCCCACCGAGATCGCCTCGATCAGCATCGACATGTCCCCGGCGTTCATCAAGGGTGTCGAGGAGCACTTCCCCAAGGCGCAGATCACCTTCGACAAGTTTCACCTGATCGCTCACGCCTCTGAGGCGATCACCACGATGCGTCGTGAGGAACAACAGCGCGATCCGAGCCTCAAGGGGCTGCGCTGGGTGCTCCTGAAAGATCGCAGCAAGCTCACCCACGCCCAGCGCGCCGAACTCGACGGCTTGCTCTCGCGCATGACGACTAACCGCACCGCTCGCGCCTGGCAGTATCGCGAACAGCTGCGCGACATCCTCACCCGCAAGCAGCCCACCGTCGTTGCCCGCCTCCTGAACGCCTGGTGCAGCAACGTGCTGCGCTCCAAAGTCGAGCCGATGAAGAAGGTGGCCGAGATGATCCGCAGTCATTTCGACGGCATCCTCGCC
>JAPTUI010000109.1 GCA_028067895.1 Pseudomonadota bacterium
CGGCAGGATTGGCGAGCGGGCCGTGCTTGTCGATGATGCGCACGCACGCCTCGTGCGTGCGCACCGTGATGCGCTCGATCGCCTCGGCACCGACACCCAGTTCGCCGAGCTGCCGGTGCAGCTGCATCGCGGCTTCCACGGCCGTCTGCGCGTGGAACTCGGCGGGGTAAGAAATCTTGAACAGCACGTTCTCCATGACGTACGAGCCGTAGCTGCGCGAGAACTTCAGCGGCTGACCTTTGAACAGCGCGTCGTAGAAGCCCCAGGTCTTGGCGCTGAGCACGGTTGGATAGCCCATCTCTCCGGTGCGCGCGATCAGCGCGAGGCGCACGGCCCGACTGGTCGCATCGCCCGCTGCCCAACTCTTGCGCGAGCCCGCATTCGGCGCATGGCGGTAGGTGCGCAGGCTCTGCCCGTCGACCCAGGCGAGCGAAACGGCATTGATCAGCTCCTCGCGCGTCAGGCCGAGCAACTGACCGACCACCGCGGTCGAGGCTACTTTCACCAGCACGACGTGATCGAGTCCGACGCGATTGAAGCTGTTCTCGAGCGCGATCACGCCCTGGATCTCATGCGCCCGGATCATGCCGGTGAGCACCTCGCGCATCGTCAGCGGCGCGCGAGCGTTCGCGATCGCCTGGCGCGAGAGCCAGTCGGCGGTGGCGAGAATGCCGCCTAAGTTGTCGGACGGATGGCCCCATTCGGCGGCGAGCCAGGTGTCGTTGAAGTCGAGCCAGCGGATCATCGCGCCGATGTTGAAGGCCGCCTGCACCGGGTCGAGCTGGAACTGGGTGCCCGGGACGCGCGCGCCGTGTGGCACCGTGGTGCCGGGCACGATCGGGCCGAGCAGCTTCGTGCAGGCCGGGTACTCGAGCGCCTCGAGCCCGCAACCGAGCGTATCGAGCAGACAGTAGTGCGCGGTCTGATAGGCGAGCTCGCTGAGCGGAGCGGCGCTGCGCACGTAATCGACGATGTCGGTCAGAACCTTATCGGGCGCCGGCCGGGCGGAATCGTAATGGGCAGACATGATGGAGGTCACCGTTGAGAGTTCAGGCGCGCCGCGCAATGGGCTCGAAGGGGCGCGGTTCCGGACCGATGTAGTTGGCGGTCGGGCGGATGATCTTGCCGTCGGCGCGCTGCTCGAGCACATGCGCCGCCCAGCCGGCGGTGCGCGCAATCACGAATAGCGGCGTGAACATCGCGGTCGGTACGCCCATCAGGTGATAGGAGACGGCGGAGAACCAGTCGAGATTGGGGAACATGCGCTTCTCGCGCATCATCACCGTCTCGATGCGGTCGGCCACGGCGAACATCTTCAGATCGCCGGTCTGTTCGGCCAGCTCGCGGGCGAGCTGCTTGACGATCTGGTGGCGCGGGTCGGCCACCGTGTAGACCGGGTGGCCGAAGCCGATGATCACTTCCTTCTTCGCCAGGCGTGCCAGGATGTCCGCTTCGGCGCTGTCCGGATCGGCATAGCGCTGCTGGATCTCGCAGGCCACTTCGTTGGCGCCACCGTGCTTCGGTCCGCGCAGCGCGCCGATCGCGCCCGCGACGCACGAGTACAGATCCGACCCGGTACCGGCGATCACGCGCGCGGTGAAGGTCGAGGCATTGAACTCGTGCTCGGCGTAAAGGATGAGGGAGGTGTGCATCGCGCGCACCCACTGCGCCGGCGGCGGCCGGCGGTGCAGCAGGTGCAGGAAGTGCCCGCCGATCGACTCATCGTCGGTCTCGACGCTGATGCGGTGTCCGCCCTGGCTGGCGTGGTACCAGTAGGCGAGCATCGAGCCGAGCGAGGCGATCAACCGATCGGCGATATCGCGCGCACCGGCGGCGCCGTGCTCGTCCTTCTCCGGCAGCGCGCAGCCGAGCGCCGAGACGCCGGTGCGCAGCACGTCCATGGGATGCGAGGCGGCCGGCAGGCTCTCGAGCACGGTGCGCACGGTCGCCGGCAGGCCACAGAGCGCGCGCAGCTTCGCCTTGTAGGCGGCGAGTTCCGTGCGGTTCGGCAGCGTCCCGTGAATGAGCAGATGGGCGATCTCCTCGTACTCGCAGGCCGTGGCGATCTCGAGGATGTCGTAGCCGCGGTAGTGCAGGTCGTTGCCGCTGCGCCCCACGGTGCACAGCGCCGTATTGCCCGCCGGCACGCCCGAGAGCGCGACGGATTTCTTCGTCTTCGGCGCGGAGGCCGGCTGTTCGTTCGGGTTCATGGCTGCACTGTAGTCCGCTTCGAAACCAGACGAAAATACATTGAAAATCCTGATTCGATATGTAAAAAGTATCGTTATGGAACTTCGCCACCTGCGCTATTTCCTGGCCGTCGCCGAGGAGCTGAACATCACCCGGGCGGCACGCCGGCTGAACATGTCGCAGCCGCCGCTGACGCAGCAGATCAAGGCGCTCGAGACCGAGCTCGGCGTCGCGCTCATCGACCGATCCGGCTACCGCATCCGCCTGACGGATGCCGGGCAGCTGTTTGCGCGCGAGGCGGGGCGCATCCTCGAGGAGGTCCGTCGCGCCGCGCAGATGGCCCGAGCGGCCGCGAGCGGCGCCTCCGGCCGGGTGCGGGTGGGCTTTACCGAGTCGGCCTCGTTCAATGCGCGCGTCACCGAATCTCTGCGGGTGTTCCGCGTCGACTATCCGGGCGTGGAGGTCTCGCTTGAGGAGCACCCGTCGACCGAGCTGATCGCACAGCTGCGCGAGGGACGGATCGACGTCGCGTTCGTGCGCCCGCCGCTGCGCGAGGGACGGGGTCTGCTGTTCGAAGTGCTCGAGCGCGAGCCACTCGTGGCGGCGGTCCCGACCGCCCATCGGTTGGCAAGGCGCGCACGGGTCGCGCTGCGCGAACTCGCCGAGGAGACGTTCATCCTCTATCCGCGCGCCGTGCGCCCGGGACTGGCGGACGAGGTGATCAGCGGCTGTGAGGCGGCCGGGTTCACGCCGCGGATCGGCCAGTACGCCCCGCAGCTCTCCTCGACCATCAACTTGGTGGCCGCATCGATCGGTATCTCGATCGTGCCGTCGAGCATGTGTTCGCTGCAGCCGCAACAGGTGGTCTACCTCGCGCTCGAGGGTGAGCCGCTGCAGGCGCTGCTCGGCCTGGCCTACCGGGAGGAGGAGCGCTCGAGCGCGGTGCGCCACTTCATCGCCGCGGCACGCGGGCTGAACGGCGCTTCGGAACGGCGCAGCGGCTAGCGATCTGGGCTTCCCGTATCATTCGCGCAGTCCTCCTGCGCGTTCGCGAGGCCTCACGATGAGCCAGTCCGCAGCTTCCGCCACGCCGGTCACGCTCGATGCCGAGCTCGCTGGCAGGATTCGTGAGGTGTTCGATGCGCAGCGCGCCGTCGCCTTGCGCTTGCGCGAGTCGACGGTGCCGCAGCGGCTTGCGAAGCTCGCCAGGCTGCATGAGGCCATCGTGCGCCGCCGGGGGCAGATCATCGAGGCTCTGCAGGCCGATCTCGGCCGCCCGGCACTCGAAACCGAGCTCGCCGAGCTGCTGCCGCTGCTCGGCGCTCTGGCTCAGCACCGCGCCCACCTGGCCCGTTGGCTGCGCCCGCGCCGGGTGCGTCCGACGGTCGCAACCCTCGGCACGCGGGCCTGGATCCAGCGCGAACCGCGCGGGCGCACGCTGATCCAGTCGCCGTGGAATTACCCCATCGTGCTGACACTCGGGCCGCTGATCCCGGCCGTGGCTTGCGGCAACACCGCGATCATCAAGACGTCCGAACTTGCGGTGCACAGCTCCCGGGTGTTGGCGCAGATCGTGCGCGAAGCCTTCGACGAAGACGAGGTGGCGCTGTTCGAGGGCGATGCCTCGGTGGGCCAGGCGCTGCTCGAGCTGCCGTTCGATCACATCTTCTTCACCGGTTCCCCGGCGGTCGGCCGGCTCGTGATGAGCGCCGCGGCACAGCACCTCGCCAGCGTCACGCTCGAGCTCGGTGGCAAGTCGCCCGTGATCCTCGATGCCAGCGCGGATCTTGCGCAGGCCGTCGATACGATCGCCTGGGCGAAATGTCTGAATGCCGGGCAGACCTGCATCGCTCCGGACCACCTCTACGTGCATACCGCCGTCTATGCGCAGGTGCTCGAGCGCTTTCGCCAGCGGCTCTCGGCCTGGTACGGAGCCGACGCCGCACACAGTCCGGATTTCGCGCGGATCATCAATGAACGACATGCGCGCCGCCTGGCGGATCTGCTCACCGACGCCCGCTCGCGCGGTGCGGTCCTGCTGCACGGCGGGGCGGTGGAGCCTGAGCGGCATTTCGTATCCCCGACGCTGCTCGGGGAGATTCCCGCGGAGGCGCACATCATGCACGAGGAGATCTTCGGCCCACTGCTGCCGATCATCCGCTACGAGCACGACGAGGAGGTGATCGAGCGCATCAACGCCGCGCCGAAGCCGCTGGCGCTGTATGTGTGGAGCCGAAATCGCGCTGGCGTGCGCCGCATCCTGCAGCGCACCAGCGCCGGCGGCAGTTGCATCAATCAGGTCGCCATGCAGTTCCTGCAGCATCGGTTGCCGTTCGGCGGCGTCAATCACTCCGGAATCGGCAGTTATCACGGCGAGTGGGGCATCCGTGCGTTCTCCCATGAGCGCGCGGTCCTCGATGCGAAGCTGCAACTCGCCGGCGCATTGCGCCCGCCGTATGGCCCGCGGGCACGGCGGCTGGCGGCGCTGCTGATGCGCTGGTCGCAATAGGCGGGCACCGGCGCCTCGTCGCACGCGTCCCGGGCGTTGACCCTAACTGAGCGCGCGGTGGGCGCTGAATTGCGGGGCGCACGCGTAGGCGCGCACGGTCGCCGGCCGAGCTGCAATGGCGGTGAACCAGCGCTTCACGTGCACAAATGCGTTGAGGTCCTGCCGCTGTCGCTCCTGCGGCACGACCCACGGATAGACGGCGATGTCCGCCACGGTGTAGTGCTCTCCGGCGATGTAGGGACGATCGGCGAGTCGCTGGTCCAGTACGCCGTACAGACGCTCGGTTTCCCGGGTGAACCGATCGATTGCGTACGGCAGACGCTCCGGCGCGTACTGAGCGAAGTGCAGGCGCTGACTGACGCTCGGCCCGAGGCCGGCGGCCTGCCAGAAGAGCCATTGCAGCGTCTCGGTCTGCCCGCGCAGGTCAGTGGGCAGCAGTTGTCCGGTCTTGTTGGCCAGGTACCACAGGATCGCGCCGGATTCGAACACGGGCAGCGCAGGCCCGGCGTCGGCCGGGGCGTGATCGACGATGGCCGGCATGCGGTTATTCGGTGAGATGGCGAGAAATTCGGGGCTGAACTGCTCGCCGGCGCTGAGATTGACCGGCACGATCCGATACGCCAGGCCGCTCTCTTCGAGGAACATGGTGATCTTGTGCCCATTCGGGGTCGGCCAGTAGTACAGCTCGATCATCGTTCCGCGTGCCTCACGGTCATCGATACCCTTGCGCCCCGCTCAGGTGCGAGTGCACGACATAATCTAGCGCGCTCTGCCCCCGCTGCGTGGGCGCTTTGCATCCCGGGGAGCGCATCCTCAGGCCGAAACGATCGTCCCGCTCCAAATCACTTGTTCTGGGGATACCTCCGCGGCTCAGGCGCGCGACAATAGCGCCGGCGGCCGTTCCCGTGGAGTCTCGGACGGCTTCGACGGCAACCGACAAGGAGCGAGAGCTGCGGCCCGGCGCGATGTGATCGAAGTGCGAGGCGGGAACTCTGTCCGGCGCTGCGGCGCGCACCGACATGACCCGTACGCGCGCCACCGGACAGAGGAACAGTCACAGGATTCAATGGGCGACTCGGAAACCCACAGGAAGCGATCCGGGTCTGTCTGGCGCAGACCGCGCCGGGGCGCCTGCCGACGCTCGTGCGTTTAAGGGAATGCCTGGAGCGTGGCGCGGATGAGTGCCCGGGCGGGCAGTCGGGGACCGGAGCGGCGCGCAGCGCTACGGGCACGGCGCTTCCGATCGGCGGGCAGGAGGCCTGGGATGTGCTCGATCTGAGTGCTCTGGCGGAACGCGTCGTTGCACAACTGCGCTGCGAATATGTCGGTCGGGCCGTCGAGGTCCACGTGGCCCCGGGTCTGCGTGCGCTGGGCGAGCGACGGCTGGTCGAGCTGCTGCTGCGCGAGCTGTTGGAGCACTCCTGGCAGCAGACGTTCGGTGCAGCGGCCGCCGGCATCCGTGTCGATTGCACGCGCATCGGTGATGAGCAGGTCTTTTACGTCCGCGACAACAGTCCGAATTTCGACGCCGCCGAAACCGGTGCGCTGTTCGAGGGGCACGCTCGGATGTCCGTGCGGGCAGGACGGCGAGAGGCGCACAGCGGACTGCTGACCGCGCGGCACGTGGCGCAATCGCATGGCGGCAGGCTCTGGGGGGACGGATTCGCCGGCGTCGGGGCCACCGGGTATTTCACGTTGCCGGCGGATGCGACCGGGTTGTCGGCGCGAGCGTCACCGTGGCAGACGAGCAAGCTGCGGACCTGACGGGCCGTGCGGGGCGCGGGCGCAGGAGAGTGTAGGTGCACTGCGGTTCATGAGCACCTCGGGCCGACGGTGCGGAGTACCGGGAGCCTGTGTGCTGTGCGATCGGCGGACATATGAATCCGCGGCTGTTGCGGCAGGCGGATACACCGAGATGATGCGAGAGACCTGGTTCAGGGACGTCCTGTCGCGCAACCGTCTGGAGCTGTACGGCCAGAAGATCGTCGCGTGCGCCGATGGCGTCTCGCCCTGCGGCGCGGAGTGTCTGCTGCGCGTGCGAACCAACCGCGGTTTGCTCTGCCCGCCGGCCTCCTTGCTGCGTGCCGGGGAGCGTCTGCAGCGCATGGCGGTGCTCGACGAGTGGGTGCTGCGGGAGGTCAGGCGGATAGCGACGGCGTACGGGTCGACACTGCGGGCGGCGGGCCGGAGGATTTCGGTCAACCTGTCGGGCCAGTCGCTCAGCGATCCGGAATTTCTGCAGTGCTTCGAGCAGTGGGTGTGCGCCGCGCCCGACATCCACGGCCTCATCACCGTCGAAGTCACCGAGACGGCCGCGATCCGCGACCTAGACCGTGTCCGCGACTGCATGAAGCGGTTGCAGCAGATGGGCTGCCGATTCGCGCTCGATGATTTCGGTGTGGGTGTGAATTCGCTGTGCTACCTCAAGGCGCTGCCGGTCGATGCGGTGAAGCTCGACGGGATGTTTGTGCGCGACCTGACCCGCAGTGCCCGATCCCGCGCCACGGTGAGCGCCGTTGCACAGCTTTGCAGGGCCTACGGCATCGCGTGCGTCGCCGAGTACGTCGAGTCGCAGATCATCCTGAAACTCTTGCGCGATCTGGGGGGCAAATACGCCCAGGGCTGCGCAATCCACAGACC
>JAPTUI010000644.1 GCA_028067895.1 Pseudomonadota bacterium
GTGGACAAAATCCATCGCGGTGTCGGGTGAGCATCCGTTGGAAGTATTCGCACCCGCAGCGCCACAGCTGATCTGGTACGTTCTCGAAGCAGCGAACTGCCTGGCCTTCGATATCGAAGGCCAGCACGGCGCCCTGGGCTGTGGTATGCGACATGATGCGGTTCGGGTTATCCGATGGACACGAAGGCCCCAGCACGGTCAATTGCGGCCGTGTACTCGGTAATGTATCAAGACGACTCCACCGGACGCACACTCACACCTTCTCGAGCCCGAACTCAAGCAAGGTCCCGACGAACCATACGAATGCGGCGGGAAGGATCCAGAGCGCGAGCAGGCCCCCGACAAAGTACCAGCTTGGTGCGGCGGCAACCGCAAACGCAAGAACGAACTCTGCAAGCAAGATCGCGTACGCGTTTCCATGTTCACGCATGTGCCTGTAGGACTCGATGTACTCACCCTTCTTCTTTCCATACAGTGTGGCCTCATCACGGCCGCGATGCAGAGCTAACTCTCGGTAACGCTGCTGTATGACGGTCGCTGGCCATGCGCAGAGAAGAAACACCTGCGGTAGCATCACTACAACGAGCGGAATGAGCCATGAGACCCCAGGTGTCAGTTGGTCATGCCGTCCGTACGACCACCAGAGACATATGCCACCGACGATGACGATTGCAGCGACGGCGATACCTACGCCTTTGAAAAAACGCGAGCATTTGGGCAAGCTAAATCTCAGGGCGTGAAGAACCAGTACCGGCGCACTGGCCAGATAGCAAAAAGCTAATCCGCTCGCACCGAGAGCCGTTGCTTGTAGGAATGTTGATGCGGCTCCCATTTCGCAATGTTTACCGGCGCAGACGCAGGCGTGCTCCTGTAACCACAAGAGCAAGGCGGCCCCGAAAATAGCACCAACAAAATAACGAACGTAGTAGTGATCCCACCAGTGCGTTCTACCAGACCAGGCGTTCTCGTTGCTCATACGGCGGTCTCCGTCAGTCACTCGGCACGAGCGGCGTCGCGACTCTTTTAGTGTCATAAACCGAAAACCCCACCCGCATCCATACCGGCCGCGAGGTGAATTTCAGGAACCGCGTCCGATCTGGCAGCGGCTCGATTTCCGCCCCCATGACCGCGAGCTCCGTCGCGGTCTGCTCGCTGTGACCGCGCGTGTCGTGGCCGGTCCCGAACGTCGGCCCGCTCGAGCGAGCAGGTCGGGGTCGCTTGACAAATGGGGAAATGAAGTGCGCAAAGGCCTCGGGAAGAAAGGCGGTCGGATCGGCTGGCGCGGCACCAGTCCCGCAGATTACGACGCTCGCGATGGTTGCGCCCCGCAAACACCCGCAGTGGAACCACGACGGGCGCCGACTTCTCCGCGGACAGCGCATCGCCGATCACGTGAGACAGCCAAGCTGGGTCGTTCCGAGATAGCCATCTGCCGACCCCCACCAAGGCCACGCCGGTAGCGAGCATGATGACGCCCATCAGCAATTCGTGCGCTCGTTCCGGCGCGGGTGTCCGAGACGATACGGCGGACAGCGCCCCGATCGAGACCGCGCCCAACCAGAAAGTCATGACGATCCGCACGAGCCTCAGCATCCGAAGCCGGCGCACGAGGAACACCGGATCCTCGCGCTCGACGGACCGGCCGATGAAGAACGGCTTCAAGGAACTTCGAAACAAGGGCGTCCCGCGCTGCAGCACCACCCGCCGCGCGCTCACCCGGCCCATCGCGGAGAGTGAGAAAATCGATCGGGTGATGGCCTTGAGCCGATCGGTGGAATCTGCAAGGGGGAAAGCGCTTTCAAACTCAATCGGTGCGGCGGACATCAGGCTCACCCGATGTCGTGCGCAGGCCGAAGGGGAAATTCCACCTCGTATTCGAAAAGACTGACATTCGGCACGACCGACACGGCGTACCGAAGTTTCTCGCCGATAGATTTCGCCACAATCACGCCAAAGACCTCTCGGTCCTTCCCGATGGTCTGCCGGACCCACCCCATGTACCGCGCGAGCTGCCCGATCGCCATGTCGGGACTGCGTGCTCGCTTCAATTCGAAAACAATGAACGCGCCTTTCTCGTCGACCGCAAGAATGTCAATGGGCCCCACGGCGGTCGGAAATTCGACCCCGTCCCGACCCGAGGGATCGACGTACAGGCGAAGCCGTCTCCCGTCGATCGGTATGGTCGGAAGGTTTGAGGCCAGGAAGTCCCTCAGTTGATACTCCAGTGTGAAATACGGTTCGCTCGATTCTTCCTCTGCTCCATCCTCCGGATCAAAGAGCTCCTGTACCGCTTCAATATCGGCGCGGCCGCTCGACTTGATCAGTCGAATCTCCGTCGGGGTTTCCTGCATCGTCCATCCCAAGCGACTCAAGGCGCTGCGCAATTGATGGGATGTGCTGAGTGTGGGATCGAGGCCGTTCGGGACTTCTTCCGGATGCTGACGCAACCATTCCTTGAGCGGATGAACCTCAACCCCACCATCCTCCCGGGGAATTACTACGCTGTGACGTTGCACCGGCATTGGCGAGCCACCCGTGATAGGGACATGTCGGGGATCTTAGCAGGACAAAATATTCGTTACCCACCGGCAGCCGTGACATCCGGCACCGTCCTCTGCCGATGATGCAACCCGGGTAGCGGCGCGCGGGCCCGCCCGCGGCGCGCCGGCTTTCGCCATCATTGGCTGCACCCGCGGATGGCATCCTTGATGTCCTGCGATTCGCTGTCGTGCAGGCAGATATACCGACTCAAATGAAATGCGACCATCGCGACGTCGCTCGGCACAATGCTTTCCGGCTCCCGTTCAATGAATTCAGGCAAGGCCTTCGGCTCTAGCACCCACACCCGCCCGAAAGTCTCCGGGTCTATCGGCTCAACGAACCATCCTGGAAATACGAGCACTGGGCGAACCGGGAAGTTCTTGCCGGTGGATTCCTTCAGTAATTGACGCACCCAGGCCGCCTGGGCCGCGGCCTGCTCAATTGGATTTGCCTTGACCGGCCTGTGATCCCGATAGAGACGTCCGTCCCGAACACTGATGGTCGCTGCAGGCCGCGGCTTACGCCAAGTCTTGGTCTCGATTGCGAATACACCACGATCACTGATCACCACATGATCGACATTAAAGCCGTCGGCGGGGATGTCGTGAAAGACGCGGGCGCCCGAAACCCGCAATCCCTCGAGGAATTGCCCGACCGCCTTTTCCCCGTCCCGACCGAGCTTGATATCGGCCGCGAGTCGGCGCAGGTCTCGGATGCGCCAGGCGCTCCATGCCGTCAGCGCCACAGCCGCGCTCCCGTACAAGAGCGCACCGCCACGCACGGTGACCCACCGACCGCTCCATGCGTTCAGCGCGGTGACCCAAAGCATTGCCGGCAACAGAAGGTATGGCAGGAGCCGGTCGTTGAGGAGCGAGTCAAAGGCCTCATCGAGCGTCTGACCGGGGTTGCGCAACGGTTTCGCTTTCAGCGGTGACCGATCCGCCTTCTTCCGACGCGGAAACACCTGATCTAGCGGCACGAGGCATCTCCCCGAAGTGCATTTCTGCGTACTGTGCCATCGACGATAACTGCAGTCCCGTTGCTGCGTCACATGGAGGCAGTGCAATCGCGGAACGCCGTCGGAAGCAATTGGGGGGCAGCCGAGGCCAAACCGGCGAATTCCCGGAGCTTCGACGCCACACGCATGGGTCAAATGTCGTGTATGATAAAGGACGTTATCATACATGCAAAACACTCGGGGGAGCAGATGGCAGACCGGAACAGCACACACTCCTTGCTGCGGGAGCGGATCGTGGAGCACGTATTCGTCGGGGATGTGCTCCGGCTTCTATGGCGCCGCGGCGTTACCGACGTAGAGGTTCTCCGGTCGGAATTCGACAGCCACGGCTATGATCTGGTGATGGCGCGCGGCCACATGGTGCGCCACCTGCAGCTGAAGACCGGAACCTCACGAAGACCAACGGACGTTTCGGTCTCACTGGCTCTCGCAACCAAGCCCAGCGGCTGCGTGCTGTGGATCCACGTGAACGACAATCTCGACATGGGACCGTTCTTTTGGTTTGGGGACGGCCCCGGTCAGGCGCTCCCGTCGATCGAGACGCTCAAGATTCCGAAGCGCGCGACGCACAACAAAGCTGGTATTCGCCCAGAGCGACCCAATCACCGGCTTGTCCCGCCCAATCGATTCACGCGACTCGAGACACTGGACGAGGTCTTGAACAAGCTCTTCGGAGAATTCCCGTCATGAATCAGGTCGTCTCAGGTCCAGCCGTCGGGTCATTGCCCACGCTCTTCGCGCCAGATGAAGCCGCCAGCCGGCGGTTCATCGAGTTTTTCACCGCAAACATCCGAAATCCCAACACACGCCGCGCCTATGCGCGGGCCGCAGCGGAATTCGCCAACTGGTGCGATCGCCAGGGCCTGCGGGAACTCCGCGACATCGAGCCCGTTCACGTGGCCGCGTACATCGAAGGCCTGCAGGGGAGCCTCGCGGCTCCCTCCGTAAAGCTTCATCTCGCCGGCATCCGCATGCTCTTCGACTGGCTGGTGGTCGGCCACATCCTCGCTGTGAATCCCGCAAGTCCAGTGCGGGGCCCCAAGCACAAAGTGAAGAAGGGCAAAACGCCGGTCCTCACGGCCGAGGAAGCCCGCGCCCTGCTCGACTCGATCGACCCTTCCTCCCCCATCGGCCTTCGCGATCGGGCACTGATCGCCCTCATGGTCTACACCTTCGCCCGGGTGGGCGCGGCGCTCAAGATGCGCGTCGAAGATGTCTATGTGCAGGGCCGGCGAACCTGGGTTCGACTGCACGAGAAAGGCGGCAAGCGCCATGAAATGCCCTGCCACCACAATCTCGATGCCTACCTGCACGCCTATATCGAGGGCGCCGGACTCACCGTCGACGCCAAGGGGTATCTCTTCCGCACTGCCCGAGGGCGCACGCGCCAGCTCTCCACAGAACCGATGAGTCAGCCCGACGCCTATCGCATGATCGTGCGACGAGCCCGCGCCGCGGGCATCTGGACCCGAATCGGCAATCACTCCTTCCGGGCCACTGGCATCACCGAGTACCTGAGGAACGGCGGCAAGCTCGAGATCGCGCAAGCGATGGCGGCCCACGAGAGCGCGCGCACAACCGGCCTTTATGACCGTCGGGACGATCAGATCAGCCTCGATGAGGTCGAACGCATCGTGATCTGAACATACGCGTCCTCGCCCAGGGCCCGAGACAGGCTATTTCCGCCAGCGAATACAGCGCTGCTCCTTCCATTCGCGTTTTTCGCGCTCGCGCTGCTCGCGTCGGTCCCGGAGAAGCAGAAACAATTGACCCAACGCCAAGAGCATTACTGCAAAGAAAAATTTATTCATACAACCTCCTCGGCGCGCGACATGCACGCCTTCGGAGTCATATAGCGAATGAGAGTCCGAATAAAAATATCCGACCTCGTAACGCGGGTAGATCCATCATACCAGTCTGTCCGACTGGCGCATCTGGATAGGCTCCGGAAGGTGCGCGCACACCTTCCGGCACTCGCTTCGTCAGTCAGACCGACCGCGTCTTCAGCTTCTCCTCCGCATAGAGCGAAAGCTCGATCATCCGCTCGAGGAGCTGCTCGGGCGAGACGTCGGCGAAGTTGCGCAGCACGAGCTCCTTGACGTACAAGCGCACGAGGTAGCGCAGCTGCAACGCCCGGTTGCCGGTCGCAAACACGAAGTCTCTGTGTCCGTTGTTCACGACGATAACGTTGCGCTCGGTGTCGTATCGGGATCGCCACAGCTCTCCGGCGGCGCGCTCGAAGGTATACCCGGGCAGGCCTCGAGAATTGATGATGGCGGACCCGACCGCCGGCTCGATGGTATCGGTCACGGTCACCAGCGCCTCCGCGGTGCAAATGACCTCCCGCTGGCTGACGGTGACCTTGAGCCGCGACAGCCCCGGGGTGCCGGGCGCCAGAAATTCGATTTCCTGGTCGACCGTACTGGCGAGCGTCCCCTCGCCCTCGGTGATTTCCCAGGAAAATCGCAATTCCTCCTCGACGCGCCGGCGGGCGCGATCCCGCGGCAGCGCCCGGAATTTCCGCCGCTCGTTCACCGGGGTGGTGCTCGAGGCCGGCGAGATGATCACGCTGAACAGCGGGCCGGCGTAGTCGAAGAACTGCCGCTGCGTGCCGGGACTGAAGGCTGGTTCCTCGGCACCGAGTTCTGCTGCTTCGCCCTCACCCGACGCTTCAGCCTCCTCGCCACCCTGCGAGCGCGCACCGCCTTCCCCCCGAGCGCGTGAGTGGATGTCAAACCAGTCGTACTCCTCCGGCGGCAGCGCCAGCAAGGCCTCGCGGAAGGCGCGCTGGATGGCCCGCAGCGACTGCTGGCTGGCTTGCTCCTCCTCCGCCCGTTGCTGGGCCTCGATCAGGCCGCTCACGTGCGCCTCGAGGGGCTGCAGAGCGGTCAGCAGCGCGGCGTAGCGCTCATCGTGGATCACCCCGCTGCGCGTGCCGGGAGTGAGGTTCAGGAACGGAACGTCGATCAGACCCTGCAGGTAGCGCGAGGACCAGGGGGGGTGCTCCAGGCCCGGAAGCGTCGCGAGATCCTCAATCACCCGCGTGCCACTGCGCGTGAGCGCAACCCGACAACGCTCATCGGGTTCGGCCAGGTAAAGCTCGGCATAGGCATCGCCATAAGACGTGCGCACCACGGGAAGCTGATGCAGCAATCGTCCCTCGTAGGCGCGCGGCTCGACCTCATACTGCTTGCGAGCGAGCTTGTCGATGACGGTCACGCGTACCTGGGCAAGCCGGATCCGGTCGCGCAATTCCGAGGCAAGATACCACTGGATCTTTTCACCCGAGAGCGCCCGGATGCCCTCGAGGAGCGGACTGATGCGCAGCTCCGTCCCACGCTCGGCAAACAAAACGCGGCGGTGGGTCACTGCGTAGCCGGAATGGCCCTTGCTCATGCTCATCTGGTAGGAGCGCTGGTCGGCACCGGTCGAGATCATGGTGAGCTGATCGCCGACGGTCCAGAACGACAGCAGCCCGATGCCAAACTCGCCCTGCAGGCCCGTTCCCACCCCCTCGCTCTTCAGCCGCCGCTTGATCGAGTCGCAGATGTGCGTGGCAACATACTTGAAGTTGGGTTTCCCCTCATCGTCCCGAGGCACCCCGTCGCCGTCATCCTTGATCGACAGGTAGTGCTCGCCATGCTCACGCCCACGGGTGACGATGACGGTCTTGGCATGCGCGTCGATGCTGTTCTCGACGAACTCCGCGATCGCCTTGAGCGGATTGCTCTGCGAGAGCGCGATGATCCGGATCGCATTCCAGTC
>JAPTUI010000171.1 GCA_028067895.1 Pseudomonadota bacterium
GCGATGGCTGCGTCGTCGGGGGACCGCCGTGCGGTGTGAACCGCAGGATGAACGGAATCATATACCCGTCGTGCCACGCCGGGGCAAATATTCGCGAACGGTCTACAAAACTGAGACATCAGTCACAACCGCGCTGTCAACATTCGCACCAGTTCGGGATGCTCGCTGGCAACAAACAGTTCGCGCAGGTTCAGGAGCGCAATTTCCAAATGTCGATAGAGCGTGCGGACGCTGATGCCGCGCTGGTCCGCCATGATTTTGGGCGGCACATTTGCGCGGTACCACTGACAGACGAGTTTACGGGTGTTCTCGTGAATGACCCGGCTCACGATCCGGTCGACAACGATCGCCGTCGCGTCGTCGAGGGGAGGCACGCGGGTCGGCAGCGAGCCAGGATCCGGCACGGGGAGGCCCGTGCCGTGCGAGGCCGCCCATCGCTGCAGGATCCAATCGACCGCCGCGGCTTTCGGATCCGACAGCATCCGCGGGCTGCGCTTTTCCCGCAGCGCAAGCTCGACTGCAGCCTGGATCTGACGCGCAGCGCGGGCGACATTCCGTGCCTCGACGGCTGTGAGGGGCGAAGAAGCGACGGAAGTCACGCCGCTTCCTGCGGGGACTTGGTTGCGTTGGAGGCGTAGCCGGGAACCTCTGCCGTGCGACGCTCGAGCCAGCGGGCATAGCGGGCGCCGAGCACGACGAGTTCCCGCCCGACGCGAGTCAGGGCGCCGGCGGCCAGCAGCTCATCACGGTAGGCACGGAGGAGATAGCGGGCGCGGCCTTCGGTGTGGGGATAGACGTGGGCCGGCCAGTGTTCCAGGTCCCAGCTCGCGGGGACCTTCTCGACGATGATCGACGTGTTGCTTCGCATGGCGCGTCCTCGTACTGACGCGCACAATTAAACGCAACGAGCTGCGCAGGCTCCATCGTGGAACGGCAACGCCGTTGCTATTCCACGTCTGGCCGGGGGGACTTCTTCCGCAGATATTCGCGGTATGCCGTGACTTTCGGCGCACCATCCTGCGCAATGTAGCCGGCAAGCTCACGCGCCAGGGCGGCAAGATCCAGCTTCCGGTTCAAAGTCTTGTCGCCGCGCGCACGGAGGTGCGCCTCGATAAGCGGTGAGACATCGGCAGGAGTCTCACCGCTTTCCAGAAGCGCCAGAGCGCGATCGCGGTGTCGCTGCGAGTACTTCCGGATCGTGGCGTCAGAGAGGGACGGATCAACGAACGTTCGGACCTCTTCGATTGCACTCGCGTCGCCTGCCCCTCCTTGCTCAATGCGCGCGCGGTGATAGTGATATGCAACCGAAAATCCGGCATCCGATTTTTCGGGAGTCTCCCCTCCGTCATCGCGCGCGCATACCCAGGTGCCGTTGCCCGCTGTTACCTCAAGGAGCATCTCTCCGAGACCGCGCAGGATTTCAGCGTCACCGTCGCCAAGAGGCATGCCGCTGTCGAACGCTCGCTCGAGGAAAGAACTCACAAGTTTTACGGCGTCGGCCACTTCGGGCGAGAGGCGTTTCACGGCGAGCGCAGCTTAGCGTCGAGGGCCGTGTGCCCGGTGACGGGCGCACCCTGCACCAGGTGCGCGTAGCGCTGAGTCACTGACGGGCTGCGATGCCCAAGGACCGAACCGATCTCGAGCAACGTAGCGCCCTGCTGCGCAAGGAACGATGCGCACGAATGGCGCATGTCGTGCCAATGAAAATCTGCAAGGCTGGCTGCGCTGCGGATGACGCGCCAACGATACTCAAGCCAGTCCTTTCCGACCGGCTGCCCCTCCTCGTCTGCGATGACGGTCTGGCCCACAACGGGGGCGCGCTTCAGGGCGCGTAGCGCATCGGCCGTCGCAGCCGGCAGGAATACGGCCCGACTCTCATCGTTCTTTGTGAGGAGGACCCGGATCCGCTGCTTGTCGAGGTCGACGTCGGCCCACCGGAGGCGCCTCAATTCGCTCTGACGCACTCCGCAGCCAACCGAGAGGAGAATCGCCGCGCTCATCGTAGGGGAATGCTCGGCCGCCGCCTTCAAGAGCGCGGCAAGCTCATCGTCCGTGAGATACCGTACGCGACCCTTCGGCTCGGTCAGCATCAGACGCGACGGCCACGCCTGCTCCTGCGGCACCAGGCCGGCGGCGCGGCCCCAATTCCAGGCGCTTCGCATGGCCGAGAGATAGCGGTTCACGGTGCCAGCAGCCCGCCCCTGCTTCAGCGTGGCGCGCGCCTCACGAAGTAACAGCACGTTCAGCTCCATGACCTTCGTCGCGCCGTAGTGCCCGGTCCACCACGCCAGCAGCAGCGACAGGGAGTCGAAGTAGCGCAGCGCAGCGGTCTCAGGGTCTTCCAGGAATTCGCGGATGAGCTGAGCAACGGTCATCTTCGGTACGTCGCGGCGCAGCCCACCGCGGTCCCGCTGCTTTCGCAGTTCGCGCTCGAGCTCCCGCGCCCATGTCTCCACCTCCTTGCGAACCGGGAGTGTCTTGCAGGCCGGAGGGAACGGCGCGATCCGGACGGTCGCCGTGAACGTTACCGTGCCGTCCTTCGATTTGTGTTTGCGGATGGTCGCCATGGCCGCCCCTTTGCGCTTGTGTAAAACACTCACAAGTGCTAAATATGCGCCCGCCCGGATCGAGCTGCAACATCAGCTGCAACACAGACTTCCGGGCGAGTTGAACGGACCGATGTAAGTGCTTGATATTATGGCGGAGAGGGTGGGATTCGAACCCACGGTCCCCGTGAAGGGACGCCGGTTTTCAAGACCGGTGCAATCAACCGCTCTGCCACCTCTCCGCAGGCGTCTCGATGCGCGGCGGATCCTAGCAAATCGCGACCGAATCGGCTCGTCCGGCGGCCGGGATTCTGGGACTCGCCGCCGTGCCCGCCGCCCGGGCGGCCCGGGGACACCGATCAGCCCGGCAGTACCCACGCCCCTTCGCACACGGTCTGCTCGAGCGACCGGCGGTCGTTCGGGGCCTCCCGAGCCTGCAGCTGCGCACTGAGCACCTCGACCGGTGCTGGGCGCCCCACGGCCGCCATGGCCTCGATCCTGAACGCCTCGGGAATGGCGAGCACCTGCCGGGTCCGCTCGTAGTCGAACCCTTCCATGCCGTGCACCACGTAGCCTTTCAGGTAGCCCTGCAGCGCAAAATATCCCCATGCCGCGCCCGTGTCGTACGAATGCGTCACCGACGTGCGGCCGGTGTAGCTATTGAGCGTATGAGAGACGAACACCACCAGCGCGGCGGCGCGCGCGCACCAGGCCTGATTGCCCGCGGCCAGCAGCCCGAAGAAGGTGTCCCACTGCGGCGTCTCGCGTCGGGCGAACAGCATCCGCCAGGGCTGCTGGTTGCCCGAGGACGGTGCCCAGCGGGCCGCCTCGAACAGGCTGAGCAGCGCCTCGCGTGACACCGGCTCCCCGCTCATGGCCCGCGGCGACCAGCGGTCGAGGAACTGCCGGTCGATCGGATGAGCGCTCTTGCGGACCGAGCTGCCGTTGAGCATTGCAGATCTCCGGAGACACCCGCGCAGCCGGCGGGCGAACTGCATGATAGCAGCCCACCCGCAACCCCCTACAGGTGGTAGGCGACGCCCAGGTAGTACTGGCGCGTCAGGGCCGGTTCGAGCTGGCCGCCGAAGAGAAACACCCGTGAATAGTACCGGTGATTGCCGAGATTCGTGACCCCGCCCTCGAGACGCCAGTGCGCACCCCAGGCGTATTGACCGGTCAGATCGGCAATCGTGTATGCCGGGATCAGCGCCGCGGTGGTGCCGATCGGCAGATCGCTATTCTGGAAGTACTGCGCCCCGACGGCATCGACCATGAGGCTCAGCTTCAACCCGTGCACGCCCTCGAGGGTCACGCCGCCCTTGAGGACGTAGTGCGGCGCATACGCCGGCACCTTGCCGGTCTGTCCCGGAATGCGACTCGAGGTGAACTCGGCATTGAGGATACTGAGGTTCGCGAACACCGTCAGATGCCGTGAGCGCGGCTCGCTCGGCCACAGACGCAACAGATCGTACGAACTCGCAAACTCGAACCCGCGGCTGCGCAGATCGCCGCTGTTGACGTTGATGCTTTCGGTCGGCGTCAGCTGCTCGGACTCGATCTCGTTCGTCGCGTCGATCTGAAAGACGCTGGCGTCGTAATAGAACCCGACCACCGGCCAGCCGTGCACGCCGGCCTCGTACGTCAGGTAATGCGTCGTCGCCGGATCATTGGTCGAATAAAAATTGCTGAACGGACTCGAGATATCGAGGTAGCGCACCGGCCGGTAGCCCTGCGAGACGTTCAAGTACGTCTCGTTGCCGCGACCGAAGTCATTGCCGATACCGATACCGAACAGCGGCACGGTGTGACGGTACGTCGCATTGACCAGACTGGGGTGCGGTGCAGCCGTCTCGTGGGTATCGAGCTGCTCGTGCTCCAGGCGCGCAGACGTGACCACGTGAAACCGTCCATACCGGTACAGGTTCTCGGCGAAGATCGCCGCATAGCGCGTACGGCGCTGATCGTTGTAGAAGAGCGCGCCGCTCGCCCCATACGGCGCGATCAGCGCATCGGGGCTCTTCAGCTCCGTGTAGGGGCTGGTCGAGGTGTAGAGGGTGTAACCGACCGTGAACGCGCTGCCCTTGCCCCAGTGGTGCAGAAAACGCCCATCGAGTCCCGTGTAGTGGAACTTCTGGCTGGCGAGCGTCGCTGCCGTACCGACCGGAGTACCGGTGTTGGCATAGGTATCGGCGCGGGTCACGAGATCCTGGTAACCGGTCCATACCTTCTGCACGAACAGGCTGCGCGGATCGATCTGATCGTGATAGGTCAGCACCGCGGTGTAACGGTGCGCCCAGTCCCGATCGTCGGGCGTGGTCGTCTGCCGGGCGTTGGTCCGAAACTGTGCCCCGCTCATCAGCCCGGCCATGCCGCTCGCGAGCGAGTAGGCATGGACCGCGAGGGAGAGCCGGTGTCCGCGGCTGAAGTGATAGCCGAGCTCGAGATCGCCCTGGTTGACGGTGTAGTCGCCATTGGCGCGTTGCCCATGACTCTGCCGATGCGAGAAGTCCGCGAGGTAATCCCACCGTCCGGCCGGTCCGGAGATGGAACTGTACGTCGAGTACAACCCGTCGCTGCCGAACACCTGATCGGTGCTCGCCTCGGTCTTCTTCCCCGGCTGGCGCGTGACGAAGTTGACCACCGGCTCGGGCTCCGGGCCGTAGAGCAGCCCCGAACCGCCCCGGATCATCTGTACCTGGGCAATCGACTGGAAGCTCGGCAGGTAATAGAGGGTCGGGAATCCGATCCAGTCCATCTCCATCGGGATGCCGTCCTGCATCACCAGGATGTACTCGCTCTCCTGCGGATTGCCGAGCCCGCGGTAGGAGAGATTGAGGTTCACCGGGTTCTGCTGCTCGGCGAGCACCAGACCGGGCATCTGATCGAACAGCTGGCGCGGCTGGTTGTCGACGATCGGCGGCAGCGCGCCGAGGTGCACGACCGTGGTCTTGCGCGTCACCGTGATCTCGGTGCCCGAGATCTCCGGCATGGAGTGTGCGTAGCGGGTGCGACGGTTGAACAGCCACGGCGCGCGGATCAACACCTGGCGCACCGTGCCGTGCACGGTGTTCTTCGTCTTGCCTGAGGCGGCGGGTGACTGCTGGCGGGCGGAAGCCGCAACGTGCACCGCAGGTTGTGCCTGGGCGAGGGCGCAAACGACACTCAGCGCTGCGGCCAGCGCCTGCGACGAAGACTTCACTGAGACCTCACTCTTATTGGAATCCGGGGGCCTGTCGCGCGACGCAGCGACGCATCCGCCGCAGACGCCGGCGGCGACAATTTGAGCGGGATTGTAGGGTCGACGCCCCTGAGTACTACCAGTGATAGTAGCTATACCGGCCGTACCTTCCACTCGGGTCGGCGCATCCGCACCGGGATGGGTGAACGTCGGCCGGGGGCGTCCTCAGGTATCGCTGCCGTGATCGGGTGACCCCAACCGAACCGGCTCAGCGCATTACGGCGCCTGCGCCGAGGCAACACTGTGCGCGCGCCGCCAAGCCCGCAGGCCGAGGTATGCACATACGACGACGCCGAGGGAAATCAGGCTCACGTGCAGATCGGCCCCGAGCCCTGGCGTGAATTGCATGGCGATCAGGATGGCCAGCATGGCGGCGATCGCCAGATAGCTCGACCACGGGAACAGCCACATGGTGAGCGCCGGCGCCGGTTCCCCGGCGCGCTCGCGCCGGCGCCGCATGCGCAGGTGCGCGAGCGCGATCAGGCCGTAGACGAACACCATGAGGGCGCCCGAGGCATCGACCAGGAAGGCGAACACGCTCTGCGGTGCTTTGATTGCCGCAAGAATGCCAACCACGCCGGCACCGCTGCACAGCAGCACCGAGCGCACCGGCACGCGGCGTGCGTTGAGTTTGATCAGGCCCTGCGGCGCATCGCCGCGTTCGGCCAGCACGAACAGCACGCGCGAGCAGACGTAAAAGGCGGAGTTCAGGCAGGAGAGCACAGCGGTGAGGATGATCGCGTCCATCGCGATCCCCGCCCACCAGAAGTGCATGTGCATCAGCGCGAGCGTAAACGGCGACTGTCCGATGCGGATGCGGGTCCACGGCACGACCGCCATGATCAGGAACACCGAGCCGACGTAGAAGGTCAGGATGCGCAGGATGATCGAGCTGGTCAGCCGCGAGATCGCGCGCGACGGATCGGCCGACTCCGCGGCCGCCACCGCGACGATCTCCGCTCCGGTGAGGGAGAAAAACACCGTGACCGCTCCGGCCAGCACCGACACCGGGCCGCGCGGCATGAACCCGCCGTGGGCGACGAGGTTGCGCAGGCTCGCCCCGTGCGGGTCGCTGAAGCCGAGCACGAAGGCCGCGGCGAGCGCGATGAACACCACGATCGCGGCCACCTTGATCGAGGCGAACCAGAACTCGAACTCCCCGTACGAGCGGGCCGACATCAGGTTCACACCGGTCATCAGTCCCATCAGCACGCAGCCGAGCAGTCCGGTCGGGACCTGCGGGATCC
Source organism: Pseudomonadota bacterium (assembly GCA_028067895.1). Lineage (GTDB taxonomy): Bacteria > Pseudomonadota > Gammaproteobacteria > Steroidobacterales > Steroidobacteraceae > 13-2-20CM-66-19. The sequence goes on from JAPTUI010000171.1 coordinate 7,032, forward strand.
ACACGTGCAGGATGTTGGCCCCGGCGATCGCTTCGGCTGGTACCACGATGATCCAGAAATACCAGTACAGCCAGCCGCCGATGAACCCCGCCCACGGCCCGAGTCCCTCGCGCGCGAACTCGGTGAACGAGGTGACGTTGGGCATGCTGAGGGACATCTCCCCGAGCATGCGCATCACCAGCAGCACCAGAGTCCCGGTGATCAGGTAGCTCAGCACGATGGCCGGCCCCACCGCCGCGATCGAGGCGCTGCTGCCGACG
>JAPTUI010000331.1 GCA_028067895.1 Pseudomonadota bacterium
GTCATCGTTGTTCGATTTATTGCCATGAACCCTACCACAATGCGCGGTCCGACCAAAATCCTCTGTGGTCGGGTGCCTGCCGTTCAGCCCGCCCTCAGGGTCGCCGACTCTCAATGGCGCCGGTACACGCCGCAGCAACAGCCGAATTGGCACATGCGGCGTTGCCCTGGGCATCGCCTGCGGCAGACTCGTACATCGAGCTACATCATTGCCTCACACGCCGGTGCGAATTTCTGGCAACACCTTGTTTCGAGATGCTACACGTCCCAGGCGTTGCGCATGGCGAGCCATCATTTTAGTGAGCCGCGCACCGCCTTGTGCCACCAATGATCAACATTTCTCGGATTTTTCGACACCCCATCTCGCTCGGCTGAGTGCAGCGTGACCGCTTTGCGTACCAATGGGGTTCGTCAGCATCTGGTTCGCGACACTGCCGACCGAGTCCGACAGCAGCTGATTGTAATTGTCGGGCTGATATGATCGACCGAACGTCCTGTACCTGCCCCTGACGGTGCCTTGCCACAACACCGCGCCGCTGCGATTACGCACCGGATGATGACGGATGACGATGTCGGCTTACCCGACTTCGTGCATCAGATCGCCCTTGCTCCAGTCGAGCACTCCAGTGAACAGGTTTTCGATGACCGCCTCAGCCACCTTCTCCGTCTCACCCTCGTGCCGGAGGTGGTCCGCGCGGGTTGCGAGAAATGTATTCCGAGGCTGAGCAGTGCGTTCAACGCAGCGTCGATGAGATGCCAGAGGTGGACTGCCAGGAGATTCTATCTATCTCCGCTCGTGCTTTGTTCTCGGCGCCGAATGGGCGCTGCAGGCCATGGTATCAATGCGGCTTCCAGGATGAGCCGTCCTTGGGCAATCGCGCATCCGGGTCATGGGCCCGCGCAGTGAATCCGGTCGTCGGGGCGAGCTCTGGGAACAGCACCAGACACGTTCCCAATGGATCGCGCACGGCGCGATAGAGAATGCCTGGGTGTCCGGCCTCACGCACCAAATCACCGATGATCCAAGTCGGCGGCTCGACGTTCTCGAGGAAGGCCCATTCCTTCCAGTTGCATTGCACCTCGCGCCAGATTTCGGGCCAGTGTTCGGGATCGTAGCCCGAGGTGAAATCAACGATGCGCAGCGCAGTCACCAGGAACGTCACTACCGTCGCGGGAGGCAGCAATGAAGACTCCGCCTGGTACTCCAGCAGAGCGGTTTCCGGGGTCAGTGCCAGATACCGAGCCTCCACACCCGGCCGATTGAACCGGCCACCCGCCACTGCGGCGCCCGCCCCACTCTCCGCTGCATACGCCCACCGCGGCGTCAGCGCGCGGTAGAACGACGCGCCGGGACCGAGATCGGTGAAAATCATCCCGTCGAACCGGACGAGATCGATTCCAAGTACGAGATGACCGCGTCCACCTTCCCCCGGGAGACCAGCTGTTCCGCTGTGCGATGCGAAAATTCAGGGATCGGGGCATTGCGAAACCAATAGAGCGCCCGCGACCTGTCGGGCTGGACCTCCATCGCCGCCGAGATCACGCGCAATGCGTCCCGCATGAACTTCTGCAGCTTCGCATTGCCGGGCGCCGCACCCACGGTGGCGCGGTGTACGCCGGCCAGATCCGCCAAGTCCTGCTGGCGCAAGCCGAAGGCGGAGGCGAACAGCGTCGGCGAAATGAACGGCTGGCTCGGCTCCTGCAGCTCCTGCGTGAAGTCGTGAAAGCCCACGGCAGCGGACATGGCAGGCTCCATCAAGTTTAGGGTCTATTTTACGTCGATTTTTCGTCGCCTTCAAGCAGCCGCGGACGTTCGCTCAAGGTTGCAACATCGGCAGCCCGCCGATCACGGAATCGACCGCTGCATCGGCGAACTACTGGGTCGGCAGGCGCCGGGCCTCTGGAAGCTCACCGCGCCTCACGCCTCTGAAGCCCAAGGGGCACTGTCCGCCCGCAGGCAGAGGCGCGCATCGAGATCCATCCCCGCCTTTCCGTACGGTGTTCCGTACAGATCGGCCAAGACGGAAACTCGCGCGTAACTATTTGATTGTATGGTGGGTGCTGAGGGAATCAAATGTCAGCAGCAAATGCCTATTTCTATAGGCATTCGTGAATCCGGTGCAATCTAGCTGCCCCCATTTGTGCCCCCATCGTGCACAGGTTCGCGCGCCCAAGCAGTGCGGATTTCCGCCGCGCCGATCCGCACGCGCCGGTTGCCCGCCGTGCCGGCATTTCCCGTACAAGGTGCTCCGCCAGCGGGGGCAGGCCGGCGATCCGACGTGCGGATGGGGTCGAGGGGGTGCAGGGGTCTAGCCACAGACTCAACGCGCGCGCGCGCGCGCATGATGGAAGGGTAGGTACTCAACGGCCATCATCCGCGCCGCTGCGCCTCGCGCCAGCGGGTAAGGTTCAGCGCGCTCCGCGCCTTGCCTTCGACCGTCTTTGGTCCTGTCGAGCGGCCACCGTGCCGGACGCATCGCCCGTTTGGGAGCGCCAGTGCGCGGCACGGTCGACCGATGCGGGTACGGGCATTGCACAGCCTCGGGTCGGTCCCGTCGTAGTCCGGCGGAATTCCGCGCCGGGTCGAGCCGGGGGGCGGCGGCAGCTCATCGCCGGCCAGCAGCCCCTTGTACAGGCCGAGCGCCCGCAGGTGCCTCAACTCGCGGCGCAGCTCATCGGTCATGCCGTCACCGACTACGACTCGCCGCCAGCGCAGGCGGTAGTGCTCGCCGCCACCGTCGCAATCCTCGGGGCCGGTTTCGCGGAGCTCCACCAGCACGTCAGGGTGCCCATGCATCGGTTGCGGGGCGGGGGGGTGCTGCCGCAAGTCCTTTTTTCTGGCCGGAATTCTGGCGTTCATCGTGCATCCACAGCAGCGCAAGCGGCCAGCCGCCGCCGTGCCCGTCCGAGCGCATCGTGCGCGGCCACGAGCCAGCTGTTCGCAAGGTAGACCTGCGCCCGCTCAAACAGCACCAGCGCCTCGGCGATGGGTGCCGTCCTCTCGGCCAGCGGTGCCTGCGTTGTCCCCTACGGGGCGTCCTCCACCCTGCGCGTCGATTTCAAACACGCAGCCGCACGCCAAACATACCCACAGGCGCTTCCAGTCCGCCAGGAGCACGGGCAATTTGTGGTCGTTGAATGCGTTGGCCTCCGCGATGGACTTTCCCGCGGCCCACAGAATTAGACCGCCCGCGCCACCGATCATGAGTCCGGGGACGCGCCCTCCGCCGCTCAGAACCAAAAACCCGACGAGTACCAGTAGCGCGCCCACCAACAGCCCGGCGGCAGCGCCTGCTCTAGATCGGGGCCGTGGAGGCGCAGTGAGCGCGCCAGCATAGTTGTTCGAGTGCGTGGCGAAGGCCATCTCCATGCGCTGAGTGTTTTGGCTTTCGCATATCGGGCATTTCGTCATGAGCATCTCCCTGCACCACAGACCAGCGCACTCTGCCACGGCGCGCCGGGCTTCGCCACGTAGCCGGTTGCCAGCGCGCCGTGCTCGCGGACGCCCTGCCGCCACGCTGCCAGCGCCTCGGGGCACGCATGCCGCGTATGCAGGTGATCGAGCAACTGGCCAGGCCTCAGGGGTCGAGGTCGCAGCGGATCGGCGAACACGTCGCGCGCCAGGTCGCCGACGGCATCGGATCGAGTGCGCTGCCGTCGCAGTAAGGACGCGAAGGGTGGCGCGGTGCGGGATACCTCATGACGGCAACCCCTCGGCGGCCATCCGCAGGTGTTCATTGAACATCGCAATTCCCGGCCAGCGGTCCGCCGGGATGTGCAGCTCGCCGGTAACGATGGAACCGGCCGTCGTGCGCAGTCCGAGCATCACGCTAACCGTGCCGTTCGCCGGTGCAGTCGGTGAGGCTCCCTGCACGTCGAATGAGTACCGCAGCGCCGGGTCCGCTTCCAGCCGCGCCACGACAGCCGCTCGCCGCCGCTCGAGTTCGCGGGCAGCAGGTGCCGCCGGGGTCCAGTCAGCCGTGCAGCCGCCCGTATGCGCGCCCCAGGTCTCGGTGCGGTGGTTGACGCACCAGCCGTCCGGGGTCTGCCCAGGCTTCGCCCGATAGTGCGCGCAGGTCGCGCACGCGCCGCTCGGGACGGTCGGTGCGGCCTCTGCATTTTTGGAAACGTCCGGGTGGGGTACCTTCAAAACCTCCGAAACCGGCGTTTCGATGGTTTTGATGGCAGGGCCTTGGGGGGTTTCAGAAAATTCGCGGGTCGCCCGCTTGAGCCAGTCCATGTTCAGCCTCCGGGCCGGATGATCGGGTTGATCTCGTAGCGGACCGTCGGCCTTCCGCCGCCGGCCAGCGCCACCAATGGCTCGCGTTTGGCTCGTATCCAGCTTTCCTCGGTGAGGCAATCGAGCGCCGTTTGTATTGCGCCGTCCTCGGTCAGGTGCTTCCAGCCTTTGAGCCGCACTGTGCGAGCCGTAAAGCCGTCCGGCAGCGCACCGCGCCGTATGCGTCCCGCCAGGGTTTGCGCTGCCCTCAGGCCGGCATCAGCCAGCAAGCCATAGCACCGGCGGGCGTGCCCTTCCAAGTATTCGCACCATGCCGCCGCGCGGATCGCCGCCGCCAGGCTCACCGGGCCGCCGGTATTACCGTGCACGCAATCGACTAGATGCAACACCAGCGCCAGCGCCGGGAACAGCTTGTCGTACTTCGCAAGGTGCTGACGGATGATCGGACTTTCTTCGGCTTCGATTCGGTTGCGATGCAGGTCAGTCGCCCACTCAATGAACAGCTCTTGCGCCTCGGTGGAAAGCCGGAAGTACGGAAACTTCGTCTGGTCATCCTTCGGCGTTGCGCCGAGCGCCACCGGGTCCATCGCAGCCAGTTTCTCGAATACGCCATAGGTGGCATCCCGAGCACCGCAGTCTGGCTCTCGGTCACGATATTCCCAGGTGCGGTGATCGGGGTACACAAGGAGTTGGAACCGCTGCAACATGCCATCGTCGGCAAGGGCATTCGTTGCCTGTTCCAGGTAGCCGACCAGCTTGTCAGGCTGGATGCCGCCAAAGATCGAAAGGCACAAGTTCTCGATGATCACATGCCCGCGCCCAATGCGGTCCACGTCGAAACTCTGGTTTCCGTTCCATGCCTCAAGAAAAAAGGCACGGTCGCCCTCTCGGCCTTCGCGCTCCCAATTTGCTATCAGCCCCACCAGCTCATCGCGCAGCACCAGCACGCCAGCGGGATTGTCCCGCAGAATCTCGCCTAGCTTCTCAACCGTCGAATCGTTGCATTTGTACCGGCGTAGCGTCGGCTCTTGCGGTTCCTCCACTTGCGCCAGCTCGGCGGCGATATCCGCCGGCTGCCCGTTTCCGGTCCGGGTAGCCCGTTTCAGTCGGTACTTGATCGAGTCCTGGCGAGCTTCGTGGATCATGGCGGCCTGTTTGTATTCGGCGTCCTGACTGCCATGAGCCTCGATTGCAGCCGCTATCAGCTTGTCCAGCGGTCGCAGAGCCGCTCCCCAGGCGGGGCTTTTCTTTGCCGATGGGTCGCCTACGATGCCGCCCCATAGGTTAGGAACCACAAGCCATGAGTCCCGCGCCTTGGGCTTGATTGCGCATCGCGCTCCGACCAGCGAACCGAGGGTGACGATTGCTGCCGCCGCCACAAAGTCTGGTGGACATGGCATACGCTCGGCTTCATCCATTATCCAATCGCGCAGCACGTTGGGCAGTAGCGCATCGGGATCGAATGGAGCAACCGGGCGAAGCTCCCACACTATTGGCTTGGGATCATCCCAGCCATTCGTGCGGGCTTCCGTCCGGTCTTCCGCTTCCTCGGCGTCCAACTCCGCACCGAGCCATGCGGACGCGGCGCGCAGCCCGTCATCGTCGAGCGGGGCGGCGGTCGGGGCGCTCGCCGCGCCGTGGGCGGTTCCCAGGACCGGACTCATGCCGAGCGTTCCTGTTCCTGAATCCATGCCCGCAAGGTCGCCCATCGCCAGCGGGTGCGACACCCGATGCGCACAGGGCGCACAAAGCCGGGGCGTTTGCGCAGCAGGTGGAACGTGCTCAACGGGACGTTCAGGATGCAGGCCACTTGTTCATTGCGCAGAAGCGCGTCATCGGACAGCCTGGCGATATCGACAGCCCCGAGGCGTGCAATGCGAGCGGGGCCCATCTCAGACTTGGGGAGCGCGCGTCGGACCGCGTGCCGGATGTGATTGGACTGCATGACCGTGAACCTCAACTGCGTGGAACACGGTAAGAAAGACTATGCGCCTCGGCGCGCGAATCCAGGGAACTATCTCCCCCGATTTTTGGGGAATTAGTTCCTCTGTTTCACTGGACCGAGACGCACGTGAAAGCGCCGGGTATCTGTGTGCTTCGTGGGCTTCGTTAAGGCCTTGGTAGTGATCCTCGATCCGGTCGCAGCGTTGGCAATGGCGACAGCGGTTGGGATACCCAATAGCGGCGCGAGGCGGTGCGCGATGTAGAGCGCAATGCGCTGCCACTTCCCTCCCCGAATCTGCCGCCCGGCTCTGACCGTTTGCGACTTCGCATATCGCAGAGTCGCGAGCAGTGATTCCGTGGCAATCAGGTGTTGCGGCAGCAGATCATGGACATGTCCGCCGGACGCATGAACCGCCTCGATTGCATCGGCAAGCTCGCGTGCCGCTGTGCTGACGCGCGATGTGCTCTCTGTTCGGGCCGCTGCATCCATGCGGTGAATCGGTGCTGTTGCGTCAGTGAGCGTGCACAGCATGGTGGTTCCGGGATCGCAGCCGACAGCGGCGCAGCGATCACTGAAGACATTCCAATCAGGGCCGCTCGCCGCGCGGTCTAAGCGTGCAAGCATGGCGAGCAGATCGGAACAGCGCGTGCGGTAGGCCAGGGCGGGAGCGCACATCTTGATCCACATTGGGAACGAGTAGTGCCGCGAGAACCCCTCCCCAATGTCGGGCCAGCTTTCCGGCGGATCGCCGCGCAATTGCGCGAGTGCTCGGCGCAACAGCGGCGGCATGGATGCGTTCGGTTTGGACCTCGCCTTGTAGGGTCCGCGATGTGCGGTCCGCTTCGGCATGTTGCGCCCCTTGTGCGCTGCCCTTGATCAGAGCCGCCGCGCCAGGACCGCAAGGGTCGGTCTTTCCCCACGCCGGGATCAGCGGCGGATTAGGCGCGTCGGGTTCAGCTCAGGCCGTAGCCTCGCGCAGCGGCGCGATCTTCGGGCGCCGCTTCTTCTCGGCGTGCCACAAGTCGTAGGCGGTCTGCATATTGAGCCAGGATTCCGCAGAGCCGCCGAGCGCAGCAGCAAGCCGGATGGCAAGCT
>JAPTUI010000173.1 GCA_028067895.1 Pseudomonadota bacterium
GAACCCGCTTGATCTTTTTCAGCTCCTCCATCAGATGCGACTGGCTGTGCAGCCGTCCGGCCGTATCCGCGATCAGCACATCGGTGCGGCGCGCGCGCGCGGACTGCAGCGCATCGAACACCACCGCGGCCGGATCGGCGCCGGCGTGCTGCGCCACGCAACTCGAGCCGGTGCGCTCGGCCCAGACGCCGAGCTGCTCGATGGCGGCGGCGCGAAAGGTGTCCCCGGCCGCGAGCATGACGCTGCGCCCCTCGTCACTGAAGCGGCGCGCCAGCTTGCCGATCGTCGTGGTCTTACCCGAACCGTTGACGCCGACCACGAGAATCGTGAAGGGCTTGTGCGCCGGGTCGATGCGCAGCGGCTGCGCGCAGGGCGCGAGGATCTCCTCCACCGCGGTGCGCAGCGCCGCGATCAGGGCCTCGACGTCAGCGAGCTCCTTGCGGGCCAGACGCTTGTGCAGTCCGGCGAGAATGAATTCCGTGGCTTCGACGCCCACATCGGCGGTGAGTAGCCGCGTCTCGAGCTCTTCGAGCAGCTCATCGTCGATGCGCCGGCCGCGGAACAGGTTGGCCAGATCGAAACTGAGCTTGCCGCGACCGAGCCGCTGCGTCAGTCGCTTCAGAAAGCCCTGACGTTGGGTCCCGCCGGCGGGGGCTTCTTTGGGTTCTCGTCCGAACATCACGATGCGCTAGTGTATCGTAGCGGCCTGGTCCGCAGGTTCGAAAGACGGTCCTTGAGCATACCCACCCAGTCGCACCGGCGCGGCAGCGCCGCGCGGGTGCTGCGCATCATCGGCGGCGCGTGGCGAGGGCGGCGGCTGCGCTTTCCGGATGCGCCCGCTATCCGCCCCACACCCGACCGCGTCCGCGAGACGCTCTTCAACTGGCTCGCCCCCACGCTGAACGGCGCGCGCTGCCTGGATCTGTTCGCCGGCAGCGGCGCCCTCGGCCTGGAGGCGCTCTCGCGCGGCGCCGCGCACGTGACGTTCGTCGAGCGCGACCGCAGCGCCGCACGCGCGATCGAAACGTGTCTGGCGGAGTGGGACCGCGAACGGCGCTGCGACTGGCGTGTCGTCAGCACCGATGCGACGGACTTTCTCGGTGCTCCGGGGCGTCCGTTCGACCTCGTCTTTCTCGATCCGCCGTTCGCCTCCGGCATGCTGGCGGCTGTCGCTGCACAGCTCGAACGCGGCGGCTGGCTCGCCGATACGGCCCGGATCTACCTCGAGTGCCCGGCCGCCGAGCAGCCCGTGGTGCCGGCAAACTGGACGCACGCACGCGAGAAGCGCTCCGGGCAGGTCGGGTATCATCTGTATTCGCGACACAGGGGGATCGCCGCCGAATGAACCGTCAGGCCGTCTATCCGGGCACTTTCGACCCGATCACCAACGGACACCAGGATCTGGTGCGCCGTGCCGCCAGCATCTTCGAGCGAGTGACCGTCGCCATCGCCGCCAACCCCAACAAGGCCCCGATGTTTCCGCTCGAGGCGCGCGTCGACATGGCGCGGCGCGTCCTCAGCGACCTGCCCAATGTGGCCGTGCTCGGCTACTCCGGACTGACGGTCGATTTCGCTCGCAAGCAAGGCGCGCGCGTCATCGTGCGCGGCCTGCGCGCGGTGTCGGACTTCGAATTCGAGTTCCAGCTCGCCAACATGAGCCGCCATCTGGAACGGGACATTGAGACAGTCTTTCTGACCCCGCAGGAGCAGTTCACGTTCATCTCCTCGACGCTGGTGCGCGAGATCGCCGTCCTCGGCGGCGATGTGAGCGAATTCGTACACCCGCTCGTCGAAGTGGAGCTGAAGAAGCGCCGCAATCCCTGAACGCTCAGCGCTGGCACGCGGGGCAGTAGTAGCTCGAGCGGCCCTGCTGGACGCGGTGACGGATCGGCGTGGCGCACACGCGGCACGGCTGCCCCGCGCGTTCGTAGACAAAGAGCTTCTGGCGGAAATACCCCGGCGAGCCGTCCGCACCGACGTAATCGCGCAGCGTCGTGCCGCCGACGCGGATCGCCTGCGCCAGTACCGTACGCACCGCTTTGACCAGACGCGCCGCTTCGGCGCGCGTCAGGCGGCGGGCTTCCCGCCCCGGGCGCACCCTCGCGCGAAACAGCGCCTCGTTGGCGTAGATGTTGCCGACGCCCACCACGAGGCGGCTGTTCATCAACAGCTGCTTCACCGCAAGCCGTCGGCCGCGAGTGAGCTGCCAGAGATAGTCAGCGGTGAACGCGGCGTCGAACGGCTCGGGCGCCAGATCGCGCAGCAGCCGGTGCTCAAGCGGATCGCCTTCGACATAATGCAGGCTGCCGAAGCGGCGCGGGTCGTTGAAGCGCACGATCCGCCCCGAATCCAGGCGCAGATCGTACTGATCGTGCGCGCGCCGCGGCTCACCGGCGCTGAGCACGCGCAGCGAGCCCGACATGCCCAGGTGCACGATCAGACTGCCGCGCTCGAGCGCGATGAGCAGGTACTTCGCGCGCCGCCCGACCGACTCGATGCGCAGGCCCGCGAGCGCCCCCGGCAGCGTGCGCGGAATCGGCCAGCGCAACCGCGGCTGGTACAGCTCGAACGCGACGATGGTCTTGCCGAGCACGTGCGGCTCGATGCCGCGGCGCGTAGTCTCGACTTCGGGAAGTTCCGGCATGGGCACTCGCAGCCGGGCGCAGGCCCGCAGCGGGACGGGGGACCTCCAGCGTAGCGGGCCGGCGCGCCGGCCGGAAGAGGCGCCGCGCTACTCGGCACGCCGGCGCGGCAGCATCCTCCGCAGAACCGAGTCGCGCATGACGTAATGGTGCATCAGCGCCGCGGCAGCATGCATACCGGCCACGATCACCAGCAGGTCCGCCAGATCACTGTGAGTCTCGCTCACGGTGTGTATAACCCCAGGCGTCGCCCAGGCGGGCCGATGGAAAGTGAACCAGTCGAATACGTGCAGACCGTGCACCCAAGCCCGCGCGATGCCGAAGCCGACCGTGAGCACGAGCAGCAGGTACAGACCGTAATGCACCCCTTTGGCAACCAGGTTCAGCAGGCCTTCATCGGCTGCGGGGAGCCGCCGGCCGGCCGAGGAGCGCCAACTGATCCGCACCAGAATGACGACGCCGACCAGCAACCCGAGCGCCATGTGCACCGACAGCGCAGTCAGGCGCGGCGCGCCCTTGGGGAAGAAGCTCAGGGACTGGCCAAGTGCCCAGAGCGTAATCACGAGCAGGGCCGTGAGCCAGTGCAGCAGAATGCTGAGGCCGTCGTACTTCAAATCAGACTGTACCGTCGTCGCCGTTGTCGCCAAGTCGGTCCCCTTCAATGCGGCTGTGGCCGATGATTCGATCGCAAGGTGGAGTGCCGGGAGCTTAGCCGGCGGCACTCGAAAGTTCCTGAAAATTGACACATTTTGAGCGTTGTCCGCCACCGCAAATTCGGCTTAATCTTAATCTTGGCAATAAAAATATCCGGCCGGGTCGAACTCCGGGGGATCATTAGCACTCAAAAGACTCGAGTGCTAAAATTGGCCCATAGCGATCTGGGAGCCCCCATGAGTACAGCGACTGCATTGGTTGCCCGGCCCTACGAGTGTGCGCTCGCCGGCCCTGTCGGCAGTGTCGATGCCTACGTGGACCGGGTCAGCCGCATCCCCGTCCTCGACCGCGAGACGGAACATGCGCTCGCCGTCCGATTCCGCGATGAGGCCGACTTGGATGCCGCGCGCAAACTGGTGCTCGCTCATCTGCGCTTCGTGGTGCACATCGCGCGCGGTTATCGCGGCTACGGCCTGCCGTTCGGCGACCTCATTCAGGAAGGCAACGTCGGGCTGATGAAGGCCGTCAAGCGCTTCGACCCGGCGCTGAACGTGCGCCTGGTGTCATTTGCGGTGCACTGGATCCGCGCCGAGATCCACGAATACGTGCTGCGCAACTGGCGGCTGGTGAAGATCGCCACCACCAAGGCGCAGCGCAAGCTCTTCTTCAACCTGCGACGGATGAAGAAGAACCTCACCTGGCTGTCCGCGGAAGAAACTGCAGCCGTTGCCCGCGACCTGGGCGTCACGCCCGGGGAAGTGACGGAAATGGAAAAGCGCCTGGCGGCGCACGACATGGCCTTCGATCCGTCTCCGGATGCGGACGAGGAAGAGACCTACAGCCCGGCCGCTTACCTGCCCGCCCCGGACGCCGACCCTGCCGAGCAGGTCGAGGACGCCGAATGGGAAAGCGACTCCTCGCTACGCCTGCGCACTGCGCTCGAGCGCCTCGATGAGCGCAGCCGCGACATTCTCGAGCGGCGCTGGATGCGCGAGGACAAGGCCACGCTGCATGAACTGGCCGGCCAGTACGGCGTCTCCGCCGAGCGCATCCGGCAGATCGAGGCCAATGCCCTCGGCAAGCTGCGCGGCATGATGACGCCGGAGCCGGTCCCGGCCTGAGACGGACCCCGGCGCGTATTACGGCCGGTAGGCGGCCTGGACGGCCGCCGCCACGCGCTCATGCACGCTCTTGTCGAGCGGGTCGGGCACCAGCGCGTCCTCCTGGGTGAGCGGAGCGATCTCGGCGAGCGTCTGGGCCGCCGCCATGAGCATCGCATCGGTGAAATGCGTCGCCTTGGCCGCCAGCGCGCCTTTGAACAGGCCCGGGAATGCCAGGACGTTGTTGATGCCCTTGCCGTCTGCGGCGAACGCAGCGCCGTGCTCACGCGCCACGTGCGGCTCGATCTCCGGATCCGGGTTCGAGAGCGCCAGGATGACCTGTCCGGGACGGATCCACTGCGGACGAATCAAATCCTTCACCCCCGTGGTCGCCACCACGATGTCCGCGCGCTGCAGGATCTCCTCCAGACTCGCCCCCTCGGCGCCGAGGGAGCGAATGCGCTCAATCGCCTCTGGATTGCGATCCGCGCCGAGCACCCGAGTGACCCCGTAGGCGCGCAACAGCCGCACGATGCCCGTGCCGGCCGCGCCGAGACCGATCTGCCCGACGGTGCTCTCCGTCAGGCTGCGCCCGGCCCGCCGGGCGGCGTTGATGAGCGCCGCCAGCGCCACGACCGCCGTGCCATGCTGATCGTCGTGCATCACCGGCTTGCCGAGCCGCTCGCGCAGCTGAGCCTCGATCTGGAAGCACTCCGGGGCCGCGAAGTCCTCCAGCTGGATCGCGCCGAAGGACAGATGGATCCCGCTGATGAGCTCGACGATCTTCTCCGGCCGGGTCTCCTCGAGCAGGATCGGCACGGCGGAGAGTCCGACCAGGTCCGCAAACAGCGCCGCCTTGCCCTCCATCACCGGCAGGCCGGCCAGCGGGCCGATGTTCCCGAGCCCCAGAATGGCCGTGCCATTGGTGATCACGGCCACCGTACTGTCGATGCTGGTGAACTCGTGGGCGAGCGCTGGGTTCTGGCGGATCGCCAGGCACACGCGCGCCACCCCCGGGGTATACACGTCGCGCAGGGTCTGCTGGGTGTTGATCGGGAGGCTCGCAACGGTGCGGATCTTCCCGCCGCGATGGCGATTGAAGACGCGGTCGGATTTGCCGATGAAGCGGGCATTGGGCAGCTGGTCGATGCGCTCATAGAGGTCGCTATTGGCCTGCTCGTCCATCTCCAGGGTGATTTCCCAGAGGGTGTGCCCCGGCACCCGTCGAACCGCCGAGAGGTGCTGAATGGTCAGCCCGGTATCGGCAATGACCTGCAGCACCTTGGCGAGGCTGCCCGGCTGATGGACGGTTTCGACGATCAGAATCTCGGGTATCTTCATAGAGAGTGTGGTGCGTTCCCCTCACGCGGTGGCTGAACTATAAGCGCCCCGCCTGAAAGATGGCTTAAAGAATCTGATGCGACCTTGGCTGAAGTTGCTGCTGCTCGTGCTGATCACGCTGTTGCTGCCGTGGAACGGGGTCCGCTACGCGCGGCAGATGGAGGCGGCGCTGCGCCAGAGCGAACGGCAGGATCTGCACTCCCTGGCCGCCTCCCTGGCCGCCTCGCTGCAGGGACGGGTGCGCCTGCTGTATCGCTTCCCCGATCAGGGCACTACGCCTGGCCGGTACAACCTGATCGCGACCATGCTGCCCGCGCCGGTCTACGTCGACGGCTACAGCGGCGGCTGGCCGACCCTCGGCCGGCTCTGGCGCCACTACGGACAGGGCGCACATCGGTTCGACATCCTCACCGGCGTCCACGGGCGGATGCTCTATGTCTTGCTACGGGTGACCGACCCGCACCTGGTGTTCGACGCGCCGCTTGCCAACCCGCTGCAGCGCAGCGCCCGGGGGGATCGGATTTGGATCGGGTTCGAGGGGCCACGGGGACACGCGCATGCGGAGTTCCTCGCCCTCACCGGCCCCGGCCCGGTCATCGCGCACCGCGTCGTGCGCGGTGAGTACGGCCGGCGACGCGCCGTGGTCGATCCGCGCATCGTCGGGGGCCTTCAAGTGCGGCCTGGCGGCTACGATCTGGAGCTGTCCCTCCCCTTATCGATGCTCGGCGGTCCGTTCGGCGTGGCCGTCGATGACCGCAGCGGCCGCGGCGGTCGGCCACTGCGCTACGGGATGCTCGGGCCCCACAGCCGACGCCCGCGCGGAGGCCTGATCCTCGCCTCGGCGCAGTTGCCAGCCTATCTGCGCCGACTGGTGCGCCCAGGCCTGCGGGTCGCCGTGAGCACGCCCTCTGGCGTCCGGCTCGCCGCGGCGGAAGAGCCGATCGTGCCGGCGATTCCGGCGCCGCAGCCGGGCCTGCTGACCCGACTGTTCCGCCGCCTGAGCGGACCGGAAAGCCGCACACGCATCACGGCAGTGACCCCGATCCGCGGCCGCGGCGGTCACGGGGTGATCGGCCGTCTCGAGATCACCCAGACGTCCGACCGCTGGGCGCAGTTGCGCGACCACACGCTCGAGCAGATGTTGAATCTGACGCTCGCGACCAGCGCACTCGCCTGTCTCATTGCCATCGGCCTCGCGTTCCAGATGGCGCTGCGCGCCTGGCGGAGCCGGCACTGAAAAACACTCGCGCCGGCTCTTGCATCGAATGAGCTTCTCGCGCACCATTCGCGCCGCGTCGCAGGGTGCGCCAGCGCCGGCGGCGTGCCGCGACGGCTCAGGATCCTCTGGAGGCGTGGTCAGCGAAATGAAGCAGCGTACCGCGTCGCGTGAACGCGATTCCCGACCCGCTCTGTGCAGCGTCAATTCGTATCTGGAGAAGAACTTTCCGGACTTCTTCGCCGAAGCGCGCTTCCAGGTCGGGGACGATGATTACTTTCTCTACGCCCGCTTCGGCCAG
>JAPTUI010000339.1 GCA_028067895.1 Pseudomonadota bacterium
GCTCGCTCCGCTGCTCGGACGCGGGGATTTTCTCATCAACGTCTCGGTGAACGTCTCGAGCCTGGCGCTGGTGAAGCTGTGCTGGGAGAAGGGCGCGATGTACCTCGATACCTGCATCGAGCCCTGGCCTGGCGGGTATACCGATCCGACCGTGCCGGCCGGGCGGCGAACCAACTACGCGCTGCGCGAGGAGGCGCTCGCGCTGCGCGCGGGCAACGAGCGCGCGCCGACCGCAGTGCTCACCCACGGCGCCAATCCCGGTCTTGTCTCGCATCTGGTGAAGCAGGCGATGCTGAACATCGCGGCCGACACGGGCGTGGACGTCCGCGCCCCCGGCTCGCGCGCCGAATGGGCCGCGCTCGCCCGAGAGCTCGGTGTGAAGGTCATTCACGTCGCCGAGCGCGACTCCCAGCGCGCCCAGCTGGCGAAGGAGCCCGGGGAGTTCGTCAACACCTGGTCGATCGACGGGTTCGTGAGCGAGGGTTCGCAGCCGTGCGAGATGGGCTGGGGTACGCATGAGCGGAATTTCCCGCGCGACGGCAAGCGCCATGAGTCCGGCTGCCAGGCGGCGATCTACCTGATGCAGCCGGGCGCGGCGACCCGGGTGCGCACTTGGACGCCGCGCGCCGGGCATTTCTACGGCTTCTGCATCACGCACGGCGAGGCGATCTCGATCGCCGATTACCTCACCGTGCGCGAGGGCTCCCAGGTCGTCTACCGACCGACCGTGCACTACGCCTATCACCCGTGCGACCAGGCGGTGATGTCCATGCACGAGCTTGCCGGACGCAACTACGTGCAGCAGGAGCGCCAGCGGCTGCTGATGAACGAGATCGTCACCGGTACCGATGAACTCGGCGTGCTGCTCGCCGGACACAAGAAGAATGCCTACTGGTACGGCTCGCAGCTGTCGATCGAGGAGGCGCGTCAGCTCGCCCCCTGGAACAACGCCACCAGTCTGCAGGTCACCGTCGCGGTGCTCTCGGGGGTGATCTGGGCGATGGAAAACCCCAACCGGGGCATCGTCGAGCCCGAGGAGATGGACTTCGAGCGCAACCTCGAGATCTGCCGGCCGTATCTCGGGCCGGTGGTCGGGCAGTACACCGACTGGACGCCCCTGCACGAGCGCGGCCGGCTGTTCTCCGAGGACATCGACGCCTCCGATCCCTGGCAGTTCAAGAACGTCCGGGTCGCCTGGTAGGCGCCTCAGGGCGCGGGGTAGGTGATCTCGACGATGACGAAGCGGCGCACGCCGCCCGGCAGCTCGACGCTGAACTCCTCGTCGAGGCGCCGCCCCATCAGTGCGCGGGCGAGCGGGGAGTCCATGCTGATGAAGCCCGGCTCGCGGTCGATCTCGTCCGGACCGACGATGCGGTAGCGGATTTCCTCCCCGGCTTCGGTCTCGAGCGTCACCCAGGCGCCGAAGAACACGCGGCGCGGATCCGACGGCGGCTGGCCCACGATCACCATGCCCTGAAGCCGCTTGCGCAGGTAGCGCACGCGGCGGTCGATTTCACGCAGCCGTCGCTTGCCGTAGGTGTACTCGGCGTTCTCCGAGCGGTCGCCTTGGGCGGCCGCCTCGGCCACGGCCCGGGTCACCTGGGGCCGTTCGATGCGCCACAGTGCTTCGAGCTCCTCGCGCAGCCGCGCCGCGCCCTGCGGCGTGATGTATTGCGAGGAGGCAGGCGAGGGTGCTCGGTAGCGGCTCATGGTCTGTGCGGTCCGTGCCGGCGCCGTGCGGACGGCTGCGGTCGCAGAATCGCGACATTCTGCGCACGGCATCACGGTCCGCTCGGCGGCCAGGGCGTTAGGCTTCGATCGTGGCCGTGAAGTATTACACGCACTTCCTCACCGGTGGCGGGGTCGAGCCCGAGAGCCCGATGACGCACGAGTGGAGCGGCGTGGTGGAACTGCGCGAGCCGCTGCGCGACCGGCGCGAGCTCGGCGAACTGCGTTCGCTGCTGGCAGTGAATTTCAACCTGGAATCCGAGGACATCCGGATTCTGCACTGGGCGCGTCTGCACTGAAGTCCCCCTGGACGGACGGGCCCCTCGAAGCTCATCCGCCACATCGCCCCGGTCCGCCCCCCGGATCGGGGCTTTTTTTCACTGTCGCCAAACCCCGAAACGGCAGGCGGGATGTCATAATACGAGGCTATGAAACGCGTCAACTTCTGCGTCACCTTCGCCGTTTGCCTGCCCCTGACCGCGCTCGGCTGCACCACGGCCTTTGCGCACACCGGGACCGCACCCTCGCGCACCGCGGCATCCGCTGCCGCCCAGAGTGACCTGCCGCCCCCCATCCAGACCGAGCACTTCGTGCTGAAACCCGGTCAGGATGTGATCGGCCGGGTCCAGATCGTGCGGCTCAAACCGCATCAGGTGCTTTCTGACGTCGCACGCGAGTTCGACGTCGGGTACGACGCGATCCGCCACGCCAACCCGAAGGTCAACCCGTGGCTGGCGCCGGTCGGCACGCCGGTGGTGGTACCGACGCAGTTCATCCTGCCCGACGCGCCGCACGTGGGCATCGTCGTGGACGTGGCGGCGATGCGCCTGTTCTACTATCCGCCACACCGGCCGGGGCAGCCGCAGGTCGTGATCACCCACCCGGTCGGCATCGGCCGGCTCGGCTGGCCCACTCCGACGGGCGTGACCCACGTGGTCGGGCACATCGCGCATCCGGCCTGGATCGTGCCGCGCTCGATTCTCGCCGAGCATGCCCATGAGGGCGTGCCGCTGCCGCGCGTGGTGCCGGCGGGCCCGAACAACCCGCTCGGCCAGTATGCGATGCCGCTCGCCTGGCCCGGCTATCTGATCCACGGCACCGACAAGCCCGCTGGGGTTGGTCGGCGCGTCAGCCACGGCTGCATCCACCTGTACCCGGAAGACATCAAGCAGTTGTTCCGCCAGGTGCCGAACGGCACACAGGTGCGAGTCGTGAATCAGCCCTATCTGTTCGGCTGGAAGCATGGTCGGCTGTACATGCAGGCCTATGGTCCGCTTCAGGACGACAAGCGGCCGTGGAAGACCAACGCGACGCTGCTCGACCGGATGCTGACGCACCACTTGATCCACCGACTGGCGCGCGCGAACGAGCGTATCGACTGGAGCCGTGTCCGCGCGCTCGTGGCGACACCGAAGGTGGTGCCGCTGCCGGTGTCCGGCCGCGGACTGGTCGGGTCGGGCCTGCAGGCGACGCTCGTGCAGAATCGTGTACCGAAGGGCTCGGCGTGGAACGGCAAGAGCGACCTGCCGCTCAGCACTGCGGAATTCCGCAAGATCATGGCCCGCTACGACGCTTCGCTCAAAGACAAGCGCGAGGTACAGGGTAAGGATAAGTCCGCGGATCCCCGCGGCTCCGGCCCGCGCGCCGCACGGGCGTCGTGAATTGCGCCGCTCAGGCGCGCGGTGCCCTCCGAGGGAGATACCGCGCGCCTGAGCGGCGCCAAGGTGCGGGCGCAGCGCGGGCCGCACGGAACCTGTGGTAGAGTCCGCGCGCCGATCGAACCATAACAACGACGCGGGGATAATACGGTGGTAGAAGGCGGTCCGGGCCTTTCCCTCCAGGTCAATGACGCAGAGCCGGCGGTGGCGCATCGCCACCCGGTCACCGCGTTCATCGGCCGAACTCTCAAGGGGCCGCTCAACCGCGCGGTACCGGTCGGAAGCTTCGCGGAATTCCAACAGATCTTCGGCGGGCTGTGGCAGCCCTCGACACTCTCCTACGCCGTGGAGCAGTTCTTCGCCAGCGGTGCCACTCGTGCGCTCGTGGTGCGAGTCGCGAACGATGCCCGCGCCCCGACGCTGACACTCCCGGCCGGTGCCGAGACGCTGCGTCTTGCCGGTCTTGAGCCCGGCTCGCGTGAATATCTACGCGCCTCCGTCGATTACGACGGCATCGCCGAGACCGACGCGCTTTTCAACCTGGTGGTGCAGCGCACGCGCGCGGCCGGGTCTGAGCGCGTGGAGGATCAGGAGATCTTCCGCCGCCTGTCGGTGGCGAGCGGTACGGAGCGCTGCGTCACCGGAGTGCTGCTGCACTCGCAGCTCGTGCGGGTGATTCCGCCGCTGCCCGCGCAGCGTCCGGATCGCTCCGCGCGCGGCGCCGGCGGGGTCGGCATCGGCTACGTCGGCTCCAACAGCGACGGGGATGACGGTGCAGCGGTCACAGATTACGACTTGATCGGCTCGGCCGCCGAGCGTACCGGCCTGTTTGCGCTGCGCGAGGAGCAGTTCGACTTTCTCTGTATTCCGCCGCTCAGCCGCGAACGGGACGTCGGTCTCGGCACGCTGCTCGTGGCGGCCCGTCTGTGCCGGGAACGGCATGCATTGCTCATTGTAGATCCGCCGGCGGCCTGGGACAGTCCGCCGGCGGCGCTCGAGGCGATGCGCAAATGGCCGTTCCGCAGCGATCACGCGGTGATGTACTACCCGAGGTTGCGCGCGTTCGACCTGCTGCGCGGGCGCTTCGAGACGTTCGCCTGCTGCGGGGCGGCTGCCGGGCTGCTGTCGCGGGCCGAAGAGGGCGGGCGCGCTGCGAGCGCCGAGGAGGAGCTGATCCTGCGCGCCGGGCTGCAGCCGGCCTTTGAGATCTCCGCGGCGCAGCGTCTGCGTCTGGCGCTCGCCGGCATCAATACGCTCTCGGCGAGCCGCACCGGTGCGGCCGCGGCGGTCAGTGCGCGCACGCTTGCAGCCGGTGCCGGCGGATCGCCCGACTGGTCGTTTCTCAATGCGCGGCGCCTGGCGCTGCGCATCGCGGCCAGCGTCGAGCGCGGCACGCGCTGGATGCTTTTCGAGCAGAACGTTCCGGCCACCTGGGTGCGCGGCTGCTCGCTGGTCGATGCGTATCTCGCGCGGCTCGCCGCCGAAGGGGCGTTCGCCGGCGACTCGCGCGATGAGCGCTATTTCGTGGTGTGCGACGAGCGCATCAACCCTGCGCAGTCGATCGCAGCCGGTTCGGTCAATCTGCTGTTCGGCATCGCCGCGCGCCGCCCCGGGGAATTCGACACCTGGCTGGTCAGCCACCAGCAGGAGGCAAGTCGCGCCCGCCCGGTGTCGGTCAATCGCCTGGCGATGCGCCCGAGCGGCTACAGTCCGGCGGAGTTCGTGCTCCGACACTGAGCACATCGCGCCGCCTATGGCCTCGCGCAGCGTTTGACGGCATCATTACCCGATGAGTGAACAGACGCCTTCCCAGCAGGAGCGTTCCGGCGCCCCCGCCGAGGCCGTACCGCAGCGACACGTGGTCTTCTCGCACGGCCAGGCGAGCGGCCCGTGGGGGCGCAAGATCACGGCGCTCGCCGAAGTGGTGCGCAGCGAAGGTTACGAGGCGCATTCGGTCGACTATCGCGGTATCGATGCGCCGCGCGAGCGGATTGCGCGGCTCGCCGAATACTGCAAGGAGTTGAGCGGGGACCTGGTGCTGGTCGGCTCGAGCCTCGGCGGTTACGTCACCGTCGCGAGCGCCTCGGTGCTGCATGCGCGCGGGATCTTCCTGATGGCCCCGGCGCTGTATTTTGCCGAGCTGCCGCCGCTGCGCCCGGGCATCGTCGATTGCCCGGCAGCCGTGGTGCACGGGTGGCGCGACGAGGTCGTGCCCTATGAGCACAGCGTGCGCTTCGCGCAGAGCTGCCGTGCAGCGCTGCATCTGCTCGACAGCGATCACAACCTGCACGACCAGATTCGCGTGATCCAGAATCTGTTCGAGTACTTTCTCATAGCGCTCGATCTGCCCACGCTCTCCTGCGACTGAGTCCGGCGGCGTGAGCGGGCGGGGGGATTCGCCGCGGCGGGCAGCGGGCGGGACGACGGCATGAACTGGTTTTTGCAACGAGTGGCGTCGCTGTGGGTGCGCTGCCGGATCCTGCCGGAGGACGCCGCCGCGCGCCTGCGTCAGCGCTCCAAGCCCCTTTGCTACGTGCTCGAGCGGCACAGCGGCATTGATCTCGCCGTGCTGCAGAGCGTGTGCGAGCGGATGCACCTGCCGCGCCCGCGCAAGCGCCTGCTGCACCGGCGCAATGAACTGCGCTCGTTTTTCTATCTGACGCGCCTGCGCGGGGTCTGGAACGAGCGGCTCGACCGCCGTCCGCCGCCGCAGATCGAGCAGCTGCTGCGGGCGCTCGATGCCGATCCTGAGGCCGACGTCGAGCTGGTACCGGTGGCCGTCTACTGGGGCCGCGCGCCACAGCGCGAGCAGTCGTGGTTCCGGCTGCTGCTGGTGGAAAACTGGGCGCTCACCAGCCGGGTGCGCAAGTTCCTGCAGGTGCTGTTCAACGGTCGCAATGCGCTGCTCGAGTTCGAGGAGCCGATCTCGCTGCGCAGTCTGGTGGGCGAGGAGCGCGGGCTGGCGCTGCGCGGGCGGCGCGTGACCCGCTCGCTGCGAGCGTTGTACGTGCAGCGGCGAGCTGCACGCATCGGACCGGATCTGTCGCACCGGCGCGTGGTGGTCACCCGGGTACTGCGCACCAGCGCGGTCCGCACCGCCGCGGCGCAGCTGATGCGCGAGAAGAAGCTCACGCGCCGCGCGGCGCTGCGAGAGGCGGCCGGTTACGCCAACGAGATCGCGGCCAATTACTCCCATGCCTTCGTGCGCTTCCTCGAGCGGGTGCTGACCTGGTTGTGGAACCGGCTGTACGATGGAGTCTCGGTAGGTCACCTCGAGACGCTCGAGCGGGTCGCGCAGGGCAATGAAATCGTCTATGTGCCCTGCCACCGCAGTCACATGGACTACATGCTGTTGTCGTACGTGATCTACGTCAACGGCTATGCGCCGCCGCACATCGCCGCGGGCATCAACCTCAATCTGCCGATCGTCGGTCGGTTCCTGCGCATGGGCGGGGCGTTCTTCATCCGCCGCCGTTTCGGGGGCAACGCGCTCTACACCGTGGTGTTCATGAAGTATCTCGCTGCCATCATGGCCCGAGGGCACTCCATCGAATACTTCATCGAGGGCGGGCGCAGCCGCACCGGGCGGCTGTTGCAACCGAAGACCGGGATGCTCTCGATGACGGTGCGCAGCTTCCTGCGCGAGCCGCTGCGGCCGGTGGTGTTCGTGCCGGTGTACTTCGGCTACGAGCGCATCATCGAAGGTGCGACCTACATCGGGGAGCTCTCCGGCAAGCCGAAGGAGAAGGAGAGCGTGCTCGGGCTGGTGCGCTCCCTCGGC
>JAPTUI010000400.1 GCA_028067895.1 Pseudomonadota bacterium
CATCGACCCGCTTCTCGAGGCCGTCGGCAACGATCCCGATCTCGTCCGTGACGTGCGCGAGGTCGAGACGGCCCTGACGCGCCGCGCGGTGGTGACTGTCACTCGCCGCCGGACGGTCGGCGTTCACCTCGACGCTCATGGCGTCTGCGTGACGACCCGCACCCGCCGCTGGGTTCTCATGCGGGCCGAGGACTCCGCCGCCGCGTCCGCGGCGGCCTTGGCTACATCAGGTATAAGTGTAACCGCCGGTTCGGGCAGTGAGAGGGCCCGGACGGGCGAAAAGCCGGCCGCCCAGGCCCCGCCGGATGGCCCTGTGATCCAGCCATAACCCCTGCGCGGGGCGCCCTCAACCGCTTGAGACCTGGGGAAGGATGACCCCGGGCGGGACGAACGGCCATCAAGTCTCTCGCGCGGCACGAGCGCTACCGCGACCACGCACACATCGCCACGATCGTCGCGGAGACCGCTCTGTGCTGGCCGCCGTCCGGGCCCGGGCGGAGACGGCTTCGCCGCCTCCGCCTATAGCGTTCACACCGGCATTCGATCTGACTACACGAACTCAGTGCAATCTTGGCGCGCCACCATCACTCGTTCCGAGCGGGATTTGTAGCCGCGGCCCTCTGTCACTATCGTCTCCTCACCGACCAACATACTACCCACAATTAACAACGAAGAAATTCGGCACGCGACACCCTCAGCTCAGTTCACCTACGAGGTCACTGCCCAGATGGCATCGTCGCTCCATACTCGATCAGAAGCTTGCGCAGCGCGACAGCACTCGGATCATCCGAATTTTGCACCAAGACTTCCGGAACGGATCCACTCGGACGCAACGCAGAATTGACATTTGCTCCGTGTGTCAACAGCAGATACGCCGTTGACACATTCCAGGTATCTACAGCGGCGGCAAGTGCCGTCACATGATTCCTATAATTATTACTCTCCTGCTCAATATTCGCACCACGATGAAGCAACAGTCGAATCACGTCATCCTCACCATATTGAGCTGCCGTTGGAAGCGGCGCCATCAATTTCGCAGGCTGACCATACACCTCCCCGATATCCGGCGGATTGACCGACGCTTCATGGTTCAATAGAACCCTAATGACGCCTCGCTGCCCCGTCATGATCGCCAAATCCAACAACGACACATTTGCCTTATAAGGCATTGCAAGAAAAACCATGGTGTTTGGACTCAAACCTGTATCCAAGGCATTTTCTACGGCGGGAGCCTTTCCGTACAGCACATCTCTAACGATCGGCCACATCTTATGCTGCAATAACATATCCTTCACGCTCTTTGCCGTCCTCTTCAAGTTCTTCCTAGGCATCGGACCGTTCGCGACAACACCGGTAGGCTTGTACCGCTGACGCAACAGTGCATATTCCCTTTGGGAGTATTGCTTTTTATCCGTTTGATTTGCGTGAAGCGCTTCCGCTCTCTCTTTTGTACGACGTTCGAGCTTCTTATGCACCACATGTTCTGTTGAAGGTACACGGTGCTCCCCAGGGCGCGCCCTCCACTCTCTCACATAAAACACGAAGCCCGTCGCGACGACCGCGATCGCAATCACCACCACGGCTATGCGCTTAGACATAGAATCCTCTCAGCTATCGTTTCGAATATAACTCCGCAACCGATCGCGTATCCGCCCGTGTCACACGTCGCGAGTACACAACAATAGCGACTCGTCGTTCGTCGGAATGCGTTCGCTATAATGGCCCGCGAGCCCACGCACGGACAGATGGTCTTCGCGCAGCGACACGCGACTCATGCGCATTTTGGCTTACCGTTTGCAGGCAACTCCCCACTCTTCAGGTCATTGGCGAGTTTTTGCGCCCGCAGTCCAGCCCGGTCATTACCATTCTTCCCTTGCATCGCCCAGTACGCCTCCAAGTCTGCCCAATCTAAATGAAGCAGGTCCTGGGCCACGGTACCTGTCGTGCCCAAGTAGCCATCGCCGTTGGAAAAAGCGTAATCCATCACCGCGGTTTGCGCCTGAGTTGGCAGTTCGGCAAAAGTGACGCCGGTCCCGCTATTTTGAAACCATGTCTCAAGGTTACTTTCGATAGAACCAAAAACATCAAGAAAAAGACTGTTGCATTGTGTTCCAACCAAGGTGTCGCGCGATCCATCATTCGTTAGGGTCGCGAGAAGCGCCTGCGCGTTCTCGCCTTTCGGCGAATAATAAACACATATCTGACCACGGCAGTTTCTTTGCACGACATAAGGGCTTATGTCCGTGATAGTCGCCGGGTCGACACCCATGTTGGCAAACTGGAACGCGTAATATTGCCCGGCATCGACTCCACAGAACGTTGCTCCGGAGCCAGGCGATGCGGCGTTCGAATTATCCGGCGGCACATAACCTGTGTCATTTGAATACCCGTGGCCGTAAGCAGATTGTGTCTCCGATTCAACGGAGGAACTTCGGCCCTCCCGGTTTCTAACAAAGCTCTGGATGTCGGAATTCCCAGTCGCGCCAACTGTCGTTTTCCCGCAGTTTGGATCATCAACTGGCGCGCCGACAGGACCACCTTGAATGTTGAAGGGCGGAGCATGAACGAAAGATGGCAAGAATGCGCTTGGAGGAATGTATTCGATTTCGTACGGCAACAGTGTGCACTCAAAACAGGCGGTAACGGTTACCGGCGGCAGCGTGCACGCGACCCCTGGTATACACGCATGAGCCTCCCCCGCAGCGCAGACGCCAAGCAGAGTACACCCAATCCTTGCAAAAAATTCGGCGTGATTCCCCTCAGGCAGCGGCCCTCAAGTAATGCAACAGCTCGGCTTGCACGTCAGGATTCGCAGACAAGGTCAGCGTGAGGCGGCCTTTGGGAGTCGTCAAGCGGCCGGCCCGTTGCAGCAGCCTCATCCTGCGGGTGCCGAGACGGACGAACGACCACCACGGGGCACGCTGTTCGGTGGTGCAGCGCGCAGGCTCCTCGGTCGACATCTGCAGCTCGCGGTTGCGGTTGTGGGCCATGATCGCCGAGAGCAGCCAAGTCTGATTGGCGGCGCGGCGTCTGCAGGGGATGTAATCCATCTGGGTCTGGGACTTCAGCTCCGCGAAGATCGCCTCCTGGGCGCCGCGGCCATTGTGAAGCGCCAGGAGCTTGCGCGCCGAGAGCGTTGCGTTGGTGAGGATCACCTTGAACTGGTAGCCGTATTCGTAGGGAGCGAACAGATTCAGCTGCAGCGGTCCCTTGCGCTGCTTCGGCTCGCGGGTGCGGATGAACAGGAACCGGCGCGTTTCTGCCCAGCAGTTCGGTTTCCAGTGGCACTCGAAGAACTTCACGTCCCGCTCGGCGCGGTGCCAGAGCAGGCGCTTCTCGATCTTCGTTTTCAACTGGGTGAGGCGCTCGAAGGGTACCGAGATCGTGTATTGGATGCCGAGCGCATCGAGCGCGCGGACGATCTCCTCGGAGAAGAACGCGCAGTCCATGCGCACCTCGAGGATCACGTGTGGGAGGATTTGCCGGATTTCATTGAGGCAGGCGAGGATGAAGGCACGAGCGCCGTTCGAGTCATGCACATTGCCGGGGCGGTGCCAGACATCGAGGACTTGCCCGGTCTGCGCCATCGTGCAGAACAACGGATAGTAGCTCCTCTGACCTTTCTTTCTCTTGTTGTACCCGACCGCTGTGCCCTCAGCCATGCGGGTGGTGCCGAGCACCGAACCGTCGAAGTCCAATGTCAGGCGCGCCGGGCAGATGGCCTGCAGCCGCTCGAGCACCAGCGATCGCGACAGGGTGCGCAGCTCCTTCACCGCCGTCTTGTCCAGACCATCGAGTGTGCGACTCACGGTCGCCACATCCGGCAGGCGTTTCAGCCCCAGCGTACGCTTCACCATCGGGTCATCCTGGTAGTAGCGCAGATCCGAGAGCCGCCGATACCCGATCAGAAGATGCACGATCAAGAGCGTCACGACCGAGGCGTACCCGAAGATGGGACTGACCTTCAGGTGCTCGAAGCACCCGCGCAGCCTGCTCTTCAGCGCCAGGCGCTCGAACAGGGGCTGGAACACTACGAGTCCGGCGAAGGAGGTCAGCTGCTGATCCTCGAAACGGATCTCAGGCAGCGCGCGGGCTTTCCAGTGGACTTCGGTCTTGCTATGCTTCATCGAGACGGTCGCCTCTCTGGGTTGGTTGATGTGTCGCAACACGATCATAACAGAGTTGAGGCCGTCTTTTCATTTCAAACCAACAATTTGGCCGATCTCCAACGCTCACCCATGGTGAGAGTTGAGGAACCGTCTAATCGGGCGTCTCAGGCGGGAATTACAGGGGCCAATGCATCGGCGGCCGGAATTTTATGCATCTGGCGGGTACAGAGCCCAGCAACTTCTTTGGAACTCAGCTTTCTCATGAGTCTCTCTCCTCTGAAAAGTCCGGTTCGACCGCCGAATCGCTCTGCGGGACTTCAGATCGTTTCACTGACTCGGGGATTTGCGATCACCCTGTCTCCAAATGCAACGGTGACGCGCCGCAGCATCGCGCTCCGGGTCCCGCGCGAATTCTTGGTGTATTATTTCTTCGCATCCCTCAGTATCCCTTCTGGCTCAAAACCGACGGGCGTTCAGAGCGTTGAGCTAGCGCTAGAAGATGCTGCGCAATCACTATCGTGTTGCTTAAGATTCTATTGGGGACGAGTCCTGAGAACGATTTGCGCAAAAGCGGCGTTCGGGCCCCAGGGAGCGCGGAGAAGCTCGAGAGAGAGAGAGAGTTGCAGGAACCACCCGTCGCTCGCTTTGCGAGCGACCTCATGTCGCAGACTCCTGCCGTCCCCGCGCGCACCGTATGCTTGCCTCTTATCGGCCAGTGCGTTTTCTATAATATTCTCTCCTGTCGCCGGGCGCAAGTCGCGCGTTCCGCAGTGCGCAGAGGCAACGCAGGAGGTCACGTAACCCATGCACACTTCGCTTCTTCTGTACACAGAGGCATTCGACTATCCCCGTCGGCATGGACCACCCATCAAGCAGCTTATGATTGCCACGGTGCCTCGTTCCGGGAGCACTGCCTTCTGTCTGGAGTTGTGGCGGACGGGGCTGCTCGGCGCTCCGCTTGAGTATACGAATCTGGAACTGATGAATCAGGATCCGCGCTGGAGGAAGCTTCTGCGTCGCGAACTGCAATTCTGGCGAGAGCTGCAACGCCTGCGTACCGGCACGAACGGAGTATTCGCATACAAATTTTTCGTTCAAGGTTACATCGAAATCCTCAGTAGAAAGCCTAAACTGCTTCCCTGTATATCTCCGACCCACGTGGTTTACTTCACTCGCAATGACAAGCTGGCCCAGGCGATTTCATATTCCAGAGCGATTCGCTCAGGCGCATGGTTCGCAAATGTCTCTGCTCCGAAACCGTGTGCATACGACGAGGCGCATCTTCAGGAGTGTCTGGATCTGCTATCTCGCCAAGAAGAGTCATGGGAGCACGTGTTTGACATCACGAAGATGAGCCCGCTACGAGTCACATACGAGGATTTCATGTCGGCGCCGGACGCCGTTGTACAAACCGTACTCGGGTACGTCGTTCCAGGCTCTCGCGCACGTCAGTCGTTGTGGATACCCCAAATTGAGATCCAAAGAGACGCGGTGTCAGAGGATTGGAGGCGGCGCTTCTTCGCGCACGTCGTCCACGATCCCCGTTCCGCTGACGGCTGAACCGTCCGCCGTCCCTCGTGACTTATATCGCGAGCGCACCCCGCGATGTTCACCTCCATAAAGCAATCGTTGGAGCCTCCGGTCCGTTGTGCTGTGAGTCATTCCAGCGGCGTCTTCCGGATGACTCTGATGAGTCGGGCTGCGGGCATTCACCCGGGAACGGCAGGGGGAGGAATCACCGCCCCAAGTCCTGCTCATCGTCCGGCTCGGGATCGGGCTCAGGGTTCTGGATGCGGGTCTGGCCTTCCTCACAATCCAGCCGCTCGCGCACGGCATGATCGGCGCCTGCTTGGTGCTCCGCCGTGTCGCGCATCGCATGCCAAGCCCCAGTCGGGGTAGGCGCGTATCCAGCCTCCTGTGCGGCGTCGAGGGCCGCAAGCCGTGCGCCCCGTGACTTGGGGTTCCACCACGCCGCAAGGCGCGCTGTCGTGGGATCTAAGCGCGGGGGTCGCTTCGGCTGCGTCATGCGCTGGCGCTCGTCCACGACGATCCTGGCGAGATCGGCATCGACCACCCGAATGCCTTCGCGGGTCGCCAGCCGCGCCATGCGTTCCCTGAACTCGCCGCTGCCAGTGATCGACACGGCGTCACCGAACTTCTGGGCGGCAATGCGTAGCGCAATGCGCTCAACGTCCCGATTTTGGTCCAGAATCTCGACGCGCGAGCGCGTGACGTGCAGCACCTCGCGGCCCTGCGAGTCCTTCCAGATGGTCATCCGTGCCCCCTCGTCCCGCTCGCGTGTCAACCGCGCCTTTGCGGCGTGCTCCTGCCCCTCATCATCGCTCGCGCGGCCCTCGATCCCCGGCCTGCGCTTCCTGCGCCGCCGCTCGACCTCCTGTCGTGCGTTGAGCGCATCGAACGCGACCTTAATCCGCTGATACTCCTGCTGGCTAGCTTGCCCGCTCGCCTTCATGGCCTCGCGCAACCCGGCGTATTCAGCCTTGGTGCCGTGCTCGATGGTCACGCCGTACTGCGCGCCCATCTCGCGCAGCACGGCGATCGCCTCCGCGTGAACCGCCCTTGCGGCATCGCGCTCGATCCATGCGCGCTCGCGCTCTCGAAGCACTTGGGTGTACAGCGAACCGTTGAGTTTCGCATCAGCCGTTGCCGTATCGCGCTCGCGTTGCGCCGAAGATGCGCGGTTTGCGAGATCACGCTCGCGGTCTGCATCCCGTAACCGGCCTTGGCGCGCGAGCGCGCGGTAGCTGTGATGATCGATGTGCCGCCGTTTCGAGTCCCGTGCGTCCGCTCCCCGAGCGAGACCCGTGACGCGCGCGGTCATGGTCTGCACGCGACGGCCTTGTTCCCGGCGATCGGTAATGGTGGTACGCCGAGTGCCGCCCTTGCCGTCCGGGATCGAGTTCACCACGCGCCCCCGTCTGTCGGTTCGATCCACCACGACGTGCGCATGCACATTTCGCCGCGCGACGCCGTCACTGGCGACGTGCCCCTCATCTCGGTGGATGACGCAAGCCACC
>JAPTUI010000568.1 GCA_028067895.1 Pseudomonadota bacterium
GCAGCGCCTGCGCGAGCGTCTCGCGCACCGCCGAGAGCTCGGGCCAGCCGCTCTGCTCATCCTCCTCCAGCGCGCCGAGCGCCTCACGGACCCGCCCCATCGTGCGGCCCGCCCGGGCGATCTGGCTCAGCATCGCATCAGCCGCCGCACGGTTTTCGCTCAGATACGCGCTGCCCGCCTCGGTAATGCCGTAGCGCTTCTTCGCGCCCTCGGGCGAGACGCTCGCGTACCCCATCTCCTCCAGCCAGGTGAGCGCCGGGTACACCATGCCGGGGCTCGGCGTGTAGAAGCCCTCGGAGCGCTCCTCCAGCGCCTTGATCAACTCGTAGCCGTGACGGGACTGCTCGGCGAGCAGCGCGAGCAACACCAGCTGTAGGTCCCCGGAGGCCAGCCGCCGGCCGGCGCGGAAGGCACCGCCGCCCATGCCCCTACCGCCCATGAAGCCGTGGAAATGTCCGAATCCCCCGCCGTGCCGATGGCCCATCAAGCGAAAGTGGGTTTCGAAGCCTTCGCGGTGACCGGCGTGATGATGGAAATGTCTTTGCATAATGATGCGTCCTAATTAACGACAGACATATCTTAAGATATATTGTTTGAGTGTCAACAGGGACGCGAGCGTCGTTCGATCGGTGCGGATCGGAATCTCACCACGGCTAACCGTTTGAAATTTCTTAGCAATACTCGCCTACATTCGAGGCCGCCGGATTTATGAAGACAATCTGTTCAGATAACTGTTCAGGTTGACTTCATATCTGGTAGCCTACCGGCATGTCGACCGCACCCATCGTCCCTGTCGAGCCGACCGTCGCCGCCCTGGCGACCCAGCTGCGCATCGTGAGCGGCAAGCTCGCCCGACGGCTGCGCGAACACGGGCACTTCGGAGAGCTCACCTGGACGCAGGTGAAGGTGCTCGGGCGGCTCGATCGGGAAGGCCCGGCCACGGTGAGTGCGCTGGCGCACGCCGAGGGCATCCGGCCCCAATCCATGGGGGCGACGGTGGCGGCCCTGAAGTCGGCCGGTCTGATCAGCGGGGCCCCCGATCCGCACGATGGACGCCAGACACTGCTGTCGCTGACTCCCGCCTGCCACGAGTGGATCCAGGTGTCGCGCGCGGCGCGCGAAGACTGGCTGATGCGGGCCATCGCCAGCCGGCTCGACCCAGCCGAGCAGGTCGCCCTCGCCACCGCCATCGGACTGCTTGAGCGCTTGCTCGAACCCTGAACCGCAGCGCGCTGCCCGCACCGAGCGGACGAGCCTCCCCACCGGACTGCACGAGCACGCCATGGACTCCCCCACCGTACCGTCGCGCTACAAATGGATCGCGCTTTCGAACACCACCATCGCCGTGCTGCTCGCGACGATCGACTCCTCGATCATGCTGATCGCGATGCCGGCGATCTTTCACGGCATCGGCCTGAATCCCCTCGAGCCGCACAACACGCTGTACCTGCTGTGGATGATTCTCGGCTATCAGGTGGTCACCAGCGTGCTCGTGGTGAGTCTCGGGCGCCTGGGTGACATGTTCGGGCGCGTGCGGATGTACAATCTCGGGTTCATCATCTACACCGTCGCCTCGCTGGCCCTGACCCTCGACCCGTACACCGGCCAGGTTGGCGCGCTGTGGCTGGTGGTCGGCCGGGTCGTTCAGGGCATCGGAGCGGCCTTCCTGGTGGCCAACTCCGGAGCGATCCTCACCGATGCGTTCCCGCCCGAACAGCGAGGTCTCGCCCTCGGCATCAACAACGTCGCCGGAATCAGCGGCAACTTCCTCGGACTGATTCTCGGGGGCGTGCTCGCGGCCATCCATTGGCGGCTGATCTTCCTGGTGTCGGTGCCGTTCGGGCTGTTCGGCACCCTGTGGTCCTACTGGAAACTGCGTGAGATCGGCCAGCGCACGCGCACCCCCGTCGATTGGGGCGGCAACGTCACCTTCGCCACCGGACTGACCCTGATCATGATTGGCATCACCTTCGGCATCCAGCCGGCCGGCACTCATGCCATGGGCTGGATGACCCTGAGGGTGCTGGGGTTGCTCGCTATGGGCATGGCCGCCATGATCGCCTTCGGCTTCATCGAGGCGCGCGCACGTGCCCCGATGTTCCGGTTGCCGCTGTTTCGGATCCGGGCGTTTTCCTTCGGCACGCTCTCGACGTTCCTCTCCGCCATCGGCCGCGGCGGCCTGATGTTCATGCTGATCATCTGGCTGCAGGGCGTCTGGCTGCCACTGCACGGGTACAGCTTCGCGCAAACCCCGCTCTGGGCCGGCATCTTCATGCTGCCGCTCAGCGCCGGGTTCCTGATCGCCGGTCCGCTCTCCGGGATTCTCTCCGACCGGCTCGGCGCACGTTATTTCGCCACCGGCGGCATGATCGGCGCAGCGCTCAGCCTGGCGCTGCTGATGCTGCTGCCGATCGACTTCGGATACGATGCCTTCGCCGCGATCCTGCTGCTCACGGGCATCTCCATGGGCGCTTTCGCCGCCCCGAACCGCGCCGCGGTGATGAACAGTTTACCGGCGAGCGACCGCGGCGCCGGCGGGGCGATGAACGCCACCTTCCAGAACTCGGCCCAGGTCCTGTCCATCGGGATCTTCTTCTCGCTCATGATCGCCGGGCTATCCGACACCCTCTCGAGCACGCTGCGGCAGAGTCTGATCAGACACGGCGTCGCTGCCGCGATCGCCGCGCACGTCGCCTCGCTGCCGCCCGTCACCGTGCTGTTCGCAGCATTCCTCGGCTACAACCCGGTGCGCGCCCTGCTCGCTCCGGCGGTGCTCGCGCACCTGCCGGGCGCCGATCAGGCCACGCTCACCGGACGCGCCTTCTTCCCTCGGCTCATTGCCGCGCCCTTCCACGCCGGTCTTAACGCGGCCTTCTCATTTGCCATCGTGGCCTGCCTGATTGCCGCCGCCGCGTCCTGGTCGCGAGGGACCCGCTACGTTCACCACGACGAGGCCGCAGCTCCGTCGAAGACGCACGCTCCACACCCGGCGGCCACCGAGACCGCCTCGCATCCCCATCCTGAAGCGCCCCGCACCCCTGCGCCCCCGGCAGCCACCGGAGAGCACAGATGATCGAACGACACGAACGCATTGAGGGCACAGATGGCGCGATGGATCTGTTCATCGCGCGGCCCGAGGGTCCCGGCCCGTTCCCGGTAATCGTGGAAATCATGGACGCCCTCGGCATGCGCGAGGAACTGCATGAGCACGCCCGCCGGGTCGCCCGCTGGGGCTACTGCGTGCTCGCCCCTGACCTGTTCCACCGCGCCGGACTCAAAGGTCCGCTCGATCTGTCCGTTCCTGACACTCTGACACAGATCCGCGCCGCGATGACGGCGCTGACCGACCCCCTGGCCGTGCGCGACGTCGAGGACGCCCTGGCGCTCATCGCGGCGGACCCGGCGGCCGACACGGCGCGCATCGGCCTGTACGGATTCTGCATGGGCGGGCGACTCGCCCTGACGCTCGCGCAGCGTCTCGGCGCACGCGTCGCCGCGGCCGCCTCGATCCATCCGGGCGGACTGGTCACGGACGAGCCCGGATCACCGCACCGGCACCTCGACCGCGTCGCCGCGCAGTTGTATTTCGGGATTGCCGATCAGGATACGCATGCGACGCCCGCCCAGATGCAGACCCTCGAGCAGGCGCTCACGGCACGGCAGATCGTCTATCAGCTCGAATATCATCCCGGCGCTCTGCATGGATTCATGATGCCGAGCCGCAAGGACGTGTACCACGCCGCGGCGGCCGAGAAGGTCTGGGGTCGCATCGAAACGCTGTTTGCGCGGACCCTCGTGCCGCGACCGGCCTGAGTCCGGGCGTCGAAACGCGAGTGCTGCGGGGGCCGAGGCCCCCGCAGCCTCAATAGGCACCGCGGCCGGCGATGACGACCTTGACGGTCGGAAGCAGGATCGTCAGATCCCGTCCGATGCACATCTTGCACACGTAACACACATCCATGATCACTCACCGACGGGAGCCGGTGTCACTGCGCCCGGCCACAGGCCGCAGACGCCGGGACGAACGGTGAGGTACGAACGCAGACGCCGCCCGTAGCGGTGCATCTCCTCGACGCCGATGGGCCGGGAACCGACCAGGCTCATCTGTCCGCGCAGCACGTTCCACCACTGCGGCAGCGCAGAAAGCGTCCCAGGCGGGTCACGCGCGGATCCGTTCTGAGCTTCTGATTGTGGGCCCACGCGACGCGCGCGACCGGATCGTGCTCGAGCAGCTATTGCAGTTGCTGCTCGGCGTTCACCACCCTGGACCGAAACTTCAGATACTCGACGATCGGACCGTCGTTAGCAACCCGTAAACGACGAAGGAGAATCGACTCGCCGGGCCACCCCAGGCACGCGGCGATGAACATCATGAACGGACCGAACACCAGCCCGATCACGAGCGCTCCGAACCCACCGATGCCACGTTGCGCTGTGCAATGGACTCCCGGGCGCGCACGCGGCCGCGACTCGCCCGAGGTGGCCCCGGTGCCCGCCGACACCGCGCGCGGCGCGTCGATCGGCTCATCGAAAACGACGGGACCGGTAGCCGGCGCCCCTCTCCGGGGTGGGTGCGAGGGATGTCTGCGCACCGCGGCGAACACGCTCCCCGCTCGGCTTCGCGTCGGCTGATTTTTGAACTCCCGGCGCCCGGGGACACTACTGGAGTTCCCCAACATTGACTCCGCTCGGTGCATCGGACGACCATCGCGACTCGCGGTGCAAGAGCAAATCCGACGGTCCTCCTGGCGTACGCTCGACAGGGTCCGAACCGGGCGGTATAAGCACACAAGCGCATCCCCGGGGTACCGTATGAAGTCCGCAGCAAGTTCGCCGGACGCCGAAGCCGCACGCCTGCTGCGGGCCGGACACGCCGCCCAAGCCCTGCCGCTGGCAGAACGGGCCGTCGCCGCCAAGCGGTCGTGTGCCGCCGCCCACGGACTGCTCGCCATGATCCTCGTGAGGCTCGGACGCGCGCACGAGGCGGAAGCCCTTATCGACTCTGCGGTGCGGCTGCCGGCGGGCCCGGCCGAGGCCTACGGTGCGCTGGCGCAGACGGCGAGCGTCCTCGGGCGCCACGAACAAGCCCGCGACTTGTACCGCCGCGCGACCGAGCTGAATGCGTCGGTGCCCCTCTACTGGCACCAGCTGGCCAGCTGCGAGCGCGCCCTCGGCAGACTCGAGGCGGCTGAGGATGCGTGTAATCGCGCGATTGCGCTCGACCCGCGGCAGTACCCGTGTTACCTCCTTCGGGCGGAACTGCGGGTGCAGAGCGCGGCGGACCACCACGTTGAGCAGCTGCAGCGCGAACTGACGCGATCTGGGCTTCCGGATGCGGGTCGGGTGCTGCTGGGCTATGCGCTCGGCAAGGAGCTCGACGATCTCGGAAGGTACGACGAAGCCTTCGAGAGCTTCGCATTCGCGGCGAGCACTCACCGCCGGCACCTGCGCTACGATGCTGCGATCGACGAGCACAAACTCAGACGCATCACGGAAGTGTTTGGCGACAACGGCGAACCGTCCGCGGAGGCCGGCGTGGACTCGGGCCGCTTCGTGTTCATCGTCGGGTTGCCCCGCTCGGGCACGACGCTCGTTGAGCGCATCCTGACCGGGCTGCCGGGCACGCGCTCGAACGGCGAGACGGACCATTTTGCACGCACTCTGCTCAGCGCGCCTTCGGCCGGCGGCGCCGATGTGTTTGCACGCGCCGCAGCGGTCGACTGGCGCGCCGTCGCCGCGGGCTACGCGCGCAGCTGCGGAGCAGACGGGAGCGGCGGTCTGATCCTCGAGAAACAGCCGATGAACTACCTGTATCTCGGCGCGATCCGCCGGGCGTTGCCGCAGGCGCGCATCCTGCTGGTCAGCCGCTCACCGCTCGACAGCTGCTTCGCGATGTACCGCACGCTGTTCGGCGATGCCTATCAGTTCACGTACGACTTCGGGGACCTCGCCCGGTATTACGCGGCCTATGCACGCCTGATCGATCACTGGCGCCGCACGCTTGGGGCATCGCTGCATGAGATTCACTACGACCAGCTCGTGGCCGACCCGCGCCAGGTCGGCGCGGCGGCCGCCGGCGCGTGCGGGCTGCCCTGGCACGATTCGGCGCTGGCCGTGGAGCGGAACACCGACGTCTGCCTGACGCAGAGTGCAGCGCAGGTCCGCCGACCGATCTATCAGTCCTCGGTGGGCCGCTGGCGCCACTATCGCGCCCATCTGGGTCCGCTGGCCCATGCGCTGCAGCGCTCGGGCGTCGCGACACCCGAGTTCGACTGAGCAGCGATCAGCTCCGGCGGCAGGCGGCACGGTGATTTGAACCGCCGGGGTCGCTCACCCTACCTGTTCGCGTCGTGGCAAGGCCCGGTGCCGGTCGCGTGCGAGCGGCACGGGCCGCACCGACGGTACCGGCGGAACGGACGGCGCGCAACATCTCCCCGGGGGCGGCGCGCCGTCGCGCTCCCCGGGGGCACCATTCACGCTAAAATCATGCCTTCCCGCCCTGCATTGCAGCGGGCCCGACGAGGCTCACGGCGCGTCGTTCGCCGGTCCCGCCGGCCGGCCCGGGCGGTCCCTGGCACGCCTGAAGGAGGATCATCATGGCTGAAACCGAATACACCCCGCCGAAAGTCTGGACGTGGAACAAGCCGAGCGGCGGCCAGTTCGCGAGCATCAACCGCCCGGTGGCCGGCGCCACGCACGAGAAGGCGCTGCCGGTCGGACGCCATCCGCTGCAGCTGTATTCCCTCGGTACGCCGAACGGCGTGAAGGTCACCATCCTGCTCGAGGAACTGCTGGCCCTCGGACACACCGGCGCCGAGTACGACGCCTGGCTGATCCGCATCGCCGAGGGCGATCAGTTCGGCAGCGGCTTCGTGGCGGTCAACCCCAATTCCAAGATCCCG
This sequence comes from Pseudomonadota bacterium, assembly GCA_028067895.1. Classification (GTDB taxonomy): domain Bacteria; phylum Pseudomonadota; class Gammaproteobacteria; order Steroidobacterales; family Steroidobacteraceae; genus 13-2-20CM-66-19. Next base: position 6,903 of record JAPTUI010000568.1, read on the forward strand.
GCGCTGCTCGACCGCGGCGGGCCGCAGCCGATCCGGGTGTTCGAATCCGGCTCGATTCTGATGTACCTGGCGGAGAAATTCGGCGCGTTCCTGCCGAGCGCGACGGCGGCACGCGCCGAGTGCCTCTCGTGGCTCTTCTGGCAGGTCGGCAGCGCACCCTACCTGGGGGGCGGATTCGGGCATTTCTACGCCTATGCGCCGACGAAGATCGAGTACGCCATCGATCGGTTCGCCATGG
>JAPTUI010000137.1:0-5290 GCA_028067895.1 Pseudomonadota bacterium
ACGCCGGCCGAGAGGCGCTCCATGGCCTCGGCGCGCTCGCGGTCGGTGCCGGCGCGGGCCAGGGCGTCGAGCTGCAGATGCAGCGCGGTGAGGGGCGTGCGCAACTCGTGCGCCGCGTCGGCTAGGAAGGCCCGCTCGCGCTCGAGCGCCGAGGACAGTCGCCCGAGCAGATCGTTCAGCGCCGCCACCAGCGGCTGCACCTCTTCCGGCAGCTGCTCGTGCGCGAGCGGTTCGAGCGCGGCGACGCGACGCGCCTTGACCGAGCTGGCCAGCCGCTGCAGCGGCTCGAGCGCGTGGCCGACGGCGAACCAGACCAGGATGCCGAGAATCGGCACCGTCAGCATGAACGGCTCGAGGGTCTTCAGCACCAGTTGAACGGCCTGCTGACGGCGCACGCGCATCAGCTGCGCGACCTGGATCACGCGGGTGGGCGAGGCAACGCCGAAGACCCGCCAGCGTCCCTCGCTGGTCTTGACCGTGGAGAACCCGAGCGCCGTGTAATTCGGCAATACGGTGTGCGGGGGCGCCCAGATGCGCCGCCCATTGGCGGTCCACACCTGCACCACAAAGCCGTACTCGGCCACGCGCGAGGGGATCTCGAGCGGCAGCAGATACTCCACCGGCTGATCACGCAGCAGCAGCGCCATCTGCTCGAGGTGGTAATCGAAGAAGGTGTCGGCCTGCTTCAGCGTGTTGCGGTACACGACGAACCCGCCGATCAACCAGACGACCGCGATGCCGCCGAGGAGCCAGGCGAGCAGTCGAGCCCGCAGCGAGCGCAGCGTCATGCGGGCCGCACCCGGTAGCCGACGCCGCGCACGGTCAGGATGAAGTCCGCGCCGAGCTTGCGGCGCAGGCCGTGGACATGGACCTCCACGGCGTTGCTCTCGACTTCCTCGCCCCAGCCGTAGAGCCGCGCCTCGATCCGGGTGCGCGGCAGCAGGGTGCCGGGACGTTCCATCAGCAGCTGCAGCAGCGCGAACTCTTTCGGCGAGAGCGCGATCTCCTGCCCGTCGCGCTGCACGGTGTGCGCCGCGGCGTTGAGGGTCACGCCGAGGTGTTCGATCGCCGGGGCGGTCTGGCCGGACTTGCGCCGCAGCAGCGCGCGGATGCGCGCCGCGAGCTCGGTGAGGTCGAACGGCTTGACGAGATAATCATCGGCCCCGGCATCCAAGCCCTGCACGCGGTCCGAGACGGCATCGCGCGCCGTGAGGATGATCACCGGCAGCGCATCGCCCCGGGCGCGCAGCGCCGAGAGCACCGCCAGTCCCGAGCGGCGCGGCAGGCCAAGGTCAAGCAACAGCAGGTCGAATGGCTCGCTCTTGAGCACCTGCTCGGCCGTTTCCCCATCATGCACCCAGTCGACGGCGAACCCCTCGCGCCGCAGCCCGGCGCGGATCGCCTCGCCGATCATGGCGTCATCTTCCACGAGCAGCAGTCTCACTTCGAAGCCTCGACCGGCGTCGCCGCCGGAAAATTTTTTTAGCGCCCGGCCCGGGCCTCTGCCACAATTGGGGCTGTCCGAGGCCGCTCGAGCCATGAGTTCTTCCCAGCCGACGCCCGGGGCATCCGACGCCCAACACGCCACCCGCCCGCTCATCCACGCCGCCGCGGCGCTGGGTGTCGCGCTGACGGAGCACGATGCGTTGCGGCTGCTGCGACTGCTGGAGGAATTGGCCCGTTGGAACCGCCGCTTCAACCTGACGGCGATCACCGAACCGGCCGATATGGTAACGCATCACCTGCTCGACAGTCTGGCCGTCCACCGTCATCTGCACGGCGCCCGCATCGCCGATGTCGGCACCGGCGCGGGATTCCCGGGGCTTCCGCTCGCGCTCGCCAACCCCGAGCGGCGCTTCAGTCTGATCGATTCGAACGGCAAGAAGATCCGCTTCGTCTCCCATGCCGCCCATGCGCTCGGACTGGTCAACGTGCAGGCCCTTCAGGCGCGCGTCGAGTCGTTGCGTCCGGAGGTCCCGTTCGACACGGTGATGGCGCGCGCCTTCGCGGCGCTGCCGACGCTGGTGCGCGCCGTCGAGCCGCTCTGCGGTCCCGACACCCGCATCCTTGCACTGAAGGGCAAGTGGCCGAAGGCGGAGCTCGAGGCACTGCCCGACTCGTGGCAGGCCGAGACCGTGCCGCTCAGCGTGCCAGGACTGACCGAGGAGCGCTGTCTGGTCATCCTCAGCGCGGGGTCCCCTTCGGCCCGGCACTGAGCGGCAGCGCGGTGGTCTCCTTGATGACCGACAGCGCGATGAAGGAGTGCACCGACTGCACGCCGGGGAAGCGCGAGAGGTGATCGAGGAAGAACGCCTCGTAGGATTTGATGTCGCGGCAGGCGATGCGCAGCAGGAAGTCCGTCTCGCCCATGAGCGTGTAGCACTCGAGAATCTCCGGGTGCTGGCGCACGGCCTGCTCGAATTTCAGCAGCGCGTCGCGGCCGTGTCCGGCGAGCTTGACCTGGGAGAACACCAGGACGTTCAGGCCCACCTTCTCCCGGTCGAGCAGCGCCACGCGCCGCCGGATCACGCCGGTTTCCTCCAGGCGGCTCATGCGCCGCCAGCAGGTCGAGGCGGTCATGCCGAGCCGTTCGGCCAGCTCGGCCGCCGACAGGTTGCCGTGCTCCTGGACCAGATCCAGGATGCGCACGTCGCTTCGGTCGAGATCGGTCTGCATAAAATATCTCACTGAATCCCGGGATAATGGAATGAATAATTCACTGGAGCGGCCCAAAGGGCAAGCTTTGTGACGCGCCGTGCATCTGTCGGGCGTAAGGTGTCGCCGGCCGGGTGCAGCCCCGGAGACGCTTGGGAGCTCTCATGGATCTTTTCTCTCTGCCGGATTTCGACGGTCACGAGCAGGTCGTGTTCGGACACGACCGCGCCACGGGCCTGCGCGCCATCATCGCGATTCATTCCACGGCGCTCGGCCCCGCCGCCGGCGGCTGCAGGATGTGGGCCTATCCGTCGAGCGACGAGGCGCTGACCGATGCGCTGCGGCTCTCGCGCGGCATGAGCTACAAGAACGCCATGGCGGAGCTCGATCTCGGCGGCGGCAAGGCCGTGATCATCGGTGATGCGCGCGTGCACAAGACCCCGGCGCTGTTCCAGGCGTTCGGCCGGCTCGTCGATGCGCTCGGCGGGCGCTACATCACCGCCGAGGACGTCGGCACGAGCACCGCGGACATGGAGCAGGTGGCCGGCGTCACGCGGTTCGTCAGCGGCCTGAAGCGCGCCTCGGGCGAGGTGGGCGGGGATCCGGGCCCGAAGACGGCGCTCGGGGTGTTCCTCGGCATCCAGGCCGCGGTGCGCTTCCAGCTGGGCCGCGGGCTCGAGGGTCTGACGGTCGCCGTGCAGGGCCTCGGCGGCGTCGGCCATCCGCTGTGCCGGCTGCTGGCCGCCGAGGGGGTTCGCCTGAAGGTGGCCGATGCGCGTGCCGAACTCGCCGAGCGGATCCGCGAAGAGCTGGGTGCGGCGATCGTACCGGTCGACACCCTCCTCGAGCAGGACGCTGACGTGATCGCGCCATGCGCGTTGGGCGCGGTGCTGAGCGCGCAGTCGATCCCGCGGCTGCGTGCGCGGATCATCGCCGGTGCGGCGAACAACCAGCTGGCGCGCGAATCCGACGGCGAACTGCTCATGAAGGCGGGTATCCTGTATGCGCCGGATTACGTCATCAACGCCGGCGGCATCATCAACGTGGCCCATGAGTACCGCGGCGGCTCGTCCGAGGCGACAGTTCACGCGGCCATCAAGAAGATTCCCGAGCGGCTGACCGCGATTTTCGAGCGCGCCCGGCACGAGTCGCTGCCGACCAGCACGGTGGCCGACCAGATGGCGCGCGAACGACTGCAGGCGCACCGGCGCGCCTGAGGCGCATCGCAACGCGCCGGCCCCGGAGCAGAGCGACAGTGAAGTACACTGTCGCCCTCATGAAACGCGTCATCGCGATCGCCAATCAGAAAGGCGGCGTCGGCAAGACCACGACCGCGGTCAATCTGGCCGCCTCGCTCGCGGCCACCCGGCGGCGGGTGCTGCTGCTCGACCTCGATCCGCAGGGCAATGCCACCATGGGCAGCGGCATCGACAAGGCGCAGCTCGAACGCAGCGCCTGCGAAGTACTGCTCGGAGAGGCCGAGCTCGCCGCCGCGCTGCGCACGGTCGAGCAGGGCGGCTATGCGCTGCTGCCGGCCAACCAGGACCTCACCGCGGCCGAGGTCCGGCTGCTCGGCCTGACCGTCGGGCGCGAGACGCGGCTGCGTCAGGCGCTCGCGCCGGTGCGCGAGGCGTACGACGTCATCCTCATCGATTGTCCGCCGGCGCTGAACATGCTCACCGTCAACGCATTGGTGGCAGCGGACAGCGTTCTGATCCCGATGCAGTGCGAGTACTACGCCCTCGAGGGGCTCTCGGCGCTGCTCGGCACCATCGAGCAGATCCGTGCGGCGGTGAACCCGTCGCTCGACATCGAGGGCATCCTGCGAACCATGTTCGACCCGCGCAATAACCTGGCCAACGAAGTGAGTGCCCAGCTCATCATGCACTTCGGCGACAAGGTGTTTCGCACCATCATTCCGCGCAACATCCGGCTCGCCGAGGCACCGTCCTTCGGCCGCCCGGTGCTGTTTCACGACAAGGACTCGCGCGGCGCGCTCGCCTATCTGGCGCTCGCCGGGGAAATGATCCGCCGCGCCGAGGGGTCGGCCGAGCCGCCGGCCGCGGACGAACGGGCCGCGGTGAACGGGGAGGCGACGCCGTGACGCAGAAGAAGCCGACGCTCGGCCGAGGGCTGGCCGATCTGCTCGGACCGGGCGCGCGCAGCGTACCGGCGGGGGTCCCCGAGCACCCGCCCGTCGGGGATGAACTGACGCGCTTGCCGCTCGATGTGCTGCAGCGCGGCAAGTACCAGCCGCGCACCGACATGCATCCGGAATCGCTCGAGGAGCTGGCCGGTTCCATCAAGGCGCAGGGCGTGGTGCAGCCCATCGTGGTGCGTCCGCTCGCGGCAGCCCCCGGGGCGCCGCTGCGCTACGAGATCATCGCCGGGGAGCGGCGCTGGCGCGCCGCACAGCTGGCCGGGCTCGAGGACATCCCGGCCATTGTGCGGCGCATTCCCGATGAAGCCGCGATCGCCGTGGCGCTCATTGAGAACATCCAGCGCGAGAACCTCAATCCGCTCGAGGAAGCTCGCGCGCTGCAGCGTCTGATCAGCGAATTCGAGCTCACTCACGCGCAGGCTGCCGAGGCGGTGGGGCGCTCCCGTGCCGGGGTCAGCAACCTGCTGCGCCTGC
>JAPTUI010000137.1:5300-7137 GCA_028067895.1 Pseudomonadota bacterium
AGCTGATCGAGCGGCGCCAGATCGAGATGGGCCACGCGCGGGCGCTGCTCGGCCTGGCCCAGCGCGCCGAGCAGCGTCAGGCAGCCGCTGAAGTGGTCGCCAAGGGTCTCTCGGTGCGCGAGACCGAAGCGCTCGTGCGGCGCATGCTGCGCCCGCCGGCGCCGCCGGAGGGTGCGCGGCACCGGAGCGATCCGAACGTGCGCCAACTCGAGCAGCAGCTTTCGGAAAAGCTCGGCGCCCGGGTCGCGATCCGCTCGGGCGCGGGCGGCAAAGGGACCCTGACCGTGAACTACAATACTCTCGACGAACTGGACGGGATCCTCGCCCATATCCATTAGGATCTTCCGCAATGGTCGCGCGGATCGGAATCCGGCACCCTCCGCGGCGGAATTTTCACACCATTTTCACAGGCTTAGATCGGCTGCGGAGGGAGTGGACTCCCTGCAGACCGGTCAATATAATCGCGCGGCTTTTCGGCCCGGCGGGATGATGTGCCGGTGGGCCGGGAGCGACCCGGCGCGCAGCGTACGCCCGCGAGTGAGAGATCGGTGATCGTGATCGACCTGCCCCAAGCGCGGCGGCTGGCTTTCGGCGTCGTGCTGGGCCAGGCGGCCGCAACGGTACTGGCCGGACTGCTCGCCTGGGCGATCTCCGGAGAGCGGGCGGCTTTCTCCGCGCTGCTCGGCGGAGGCATCGGAACCGCCTCGAGCCTGGTGCTGGCGCTGGCCGGGTTCAGCCGGCGGGCGGCAGGTCCCGAAGGGGCACTGCGGGCCTTTTACAGAGGCGAGGCGCTGAAGCTCGTCGTCGTGGTCGGGCTGTTCATGGCGGCCTTCAGACTGACGAAGGTCGCGCCACTGGCGATGTTCGCGGCCTTCGCTGCGACTTTTTTCGTGTACTGGATCGCGCTCGCCACGGCCTTGTGGCCGGGTGACCGCGCGCGCGACCAGGGAATTACCGAGCCGGCGCCGCGCAAGACAACGGCGGACGCCACGCACACAGTGAGAGATTGACGTTCATGGCAGCAGCGAAGCCACAGATCGGTGGGTACATCCTCGAGCACCTCACCTTTCTGACCAACAAACCGCAGACGACGCTGGTGAACTTCACCGTCATCGACTACGACACGGTGTTCTTCTCCGTGCTGCTCGCGGTTTTGTTCGCCGGCAGCTTCTACTGGGTGGCGCGGCGCGCCTCGGACAGCGTCAAGAGTGCTCCGCGCGGCTTCCAGAGCTTCGTGGAAATGATCGTTGAGTGGGTCGATGCGCAGGTGCGCGACGTCTACCACGGCACCAACCGCCTGATCGCGCCGCTCGCGCTCACCATCTTCTGCTGGGTGTATCTGTTCAACTTCATGGACCTGGTGCCGGTCGATCTGTTGCCTGACATCGCCAAGTCCGTCGGGCTCGCGCACCTGAAGGTCGTGCCGAGCACGGACCTCAACGGCGTGTTCGGCCTGTCGCTCACGGTGTTCGTCTTGATGATCTTCTACAGCATCAAGGTGAAGGGGCCGCTCGGGTTTCTCGCCGAGCTCACCCTGCATCCGTTCAGCAGCAAGAACAAGCTGGTGCAGGCGCTGTTCGTGCCAGTGAACTTCCTGCTCGAGTCGGTCACGCTGATCGCCCGTCCGGTGTCGCTCGCGCTGCGACTGTTCGGCAACATCTTCGCCGGCGAGATGATCTTCGTGCTGCTCGCGCTCCTGACGCTGGTGCACAGCTGGGCTGCGCTCGCCAGCTTCTCCGGCTGGGCGCTGATGCTCCTGCAGGCGGTGCTGACTTTCGCCTGGGGCGTGTTTCACCTGCTGATCATCACGATTCAGGCGTTCATCTTCATGGTGCTG
>JAPTUI010000656.1 GCA_028067895.1 Pseudomonadota bacterium
CGCCCGACCAGACGGCGCCAGGTGTGCGCCTCCTCGAGCGGAATGCCGCCGGAGTATACGCCGGGGCGGCGCACCGAATGGCTGACCATGGTGCAACCGGTGATCATCACATCGTCGCAGATCGTCAGGTGTCCGCCGATGCCGACCTGCCCGCCGATCATGCAGCGCCGCCCGATGCTGGTGCTACCGGACACCCCGACGCAGGCCGCGAGCGCGGTGTGCGCGCCGATGCGAACGTTGTGGCCGATTTGGATCAGGTTGTCGAGTTTGGCACCCTCCTCGATCACCGTGTCCTCGATCGCCCCGCGATCGATGGTGGTGTTGGAGCCGATCTCCACGTCGCAGCCGACCCGCACGCTGCCGATCTGCGGCACTTTCAGCCAGCGGCCCGCATCCTGCGCAAACCCGAAGCCGTCCCCACCGATCACCGCGCCCGGCTGGATCACCGTGCGCTCCCCGATCGACACGCCGCGGCACAGCGTGATGCGCCCGAGGAGGCGCACATCCGCCCCCACCTGCACGCCCTCCTCGATCAGGCACTGCGGCCCGACGTAGGCACGCGCACCAATCCGCGCCCCTGCGCCGATGACGCAGAGCGCTGCGACGTGTGCCGTGGGGTCGATCTGAGCGCCTTGCGCGACGACGGCCGAGGGGTGCACCCCCGGAGTCCCCGCAGGGGCCGGATGCAGCACGGCGGCGATGCGTGCGAAGGTTGCGTGGGGGTTGGCGCTGATCAGCGCCGCGCAGGGGCAGCCTGCGGCGCTCGCCTGATCGAGCACCACGACCGCAGCCCGCGTGGCCGCGAGCTGGGTCCGGTAGCGGGGATTGGCGACGAAGACCACCGACTTCGCGTCGGCATCGGCCAGCGTCGCCACCCTTTCGACCTCAACGCCCGGATCGCCTCTGAGCTCACAGCCGAACCGGACTGCGAGCTCCCCGATCGAGACGCTCATGGCGCGGCGGTTACTTGGCCGGCGAGGCCTTCAGAATGCGCAGGATCGACGGCGTCAGATCCAGCGCCGGATCGGCGTAAATCACCCCGTCGTTCATCATCACCAGGGTGAAGCCGTGCTGCTTGGCGTAGTTCTGCACGATCAGGGCGATCGAGTTCTGCACCTTGGTGAACAGCTCATTGCGGCGCGTATTGAGCGCCTCCTGCACCTTGCCGGACTCCTGGCGGAACGACTCGACCTTCTCACGCAGATCGAGCTCGGCCTGAGCGACCTGGTCCTGGGTCATGGTCGCCTGATTGCGCTGCAGCTTCTGCTGCTTCAGCTGCAGGGTCTTCGCCTCGGCCTGCAACTGCTTCTGCTTGGGCAGGAACTCGCTGCGCAGCGCGGCGATAGCAGCCTTGTACTGCGGGGAGGACTGCACCAGCACCCCGTAGTTGACCACCCCGATCTTCATGGCCGCAGCCCGCGCGCCCGCGGTGGCCAGTCCCATCACCAGCATACCTGCGGCGATCATCCAAACGACTGAATGGCTTCTGCTCAAGCGCTTCACGGACACCTACCTCGAAAATTTCAGGGAAATTGATGGATCTAATGCGCATCCGCCCCTCTTCGGGGGCGGCTAAGTGTTCCATGCTACCACCCCCGGGGCACGAATGCCCGCCCCCCGGGGGGGGGCGGCTAGAAGGCCTGCCCGACGGTGAACTGGAAACCGCTGGTCTGGTCCTGCCAGACGTTCGGATTGGCGAGATTGCGATTGGCATTCAAGGCCACGCCATAGCTGAAGCGGAACAGCCCCATCGGCGAGAGCCACTCGACCGCGATGCCCACCGAGCGCTTCAGAGAGCCCCAGCCGTTCAGGTGGTAGTACACCGGGGTGACGTTGTTCGGCTCGAAGAACTTCACCTTGCTGCCGGTATAGAAGACGTTGCCGACGTCGAAGAACAGGCTGACGCGGGCGGTCTGGCGCCACTTGGCCGGGATCGGCAGCAGCAGCTCGTTCTGGCTGATGATGTCGAAGTTGCCGCCGTAGGGGTTGCCGAACTGGTCACGCGGGCCGAGCCAGCTCTCGCGAAAGCCGCGCACCGAGTCCGGGCCGCCGCCGAAGAACAGGCGGTACGGCGGCAGGCCGGTGGTGCCACCGAAGCCGTTGCCGTAATCGACGCGCTCGTGGAAGGAGAGCGTGAGGTAGTGGCGCCACAGCGGCACGTACTGCTGGAACAGCGCGCTCGCCACGTAATACTTGACCGAGCTCGAGCCGGGGATCGTGGCACTCAAGTTCACCGCCGCACGCGTACCGCGGTCGGCGAACAGCGTGCGGTTGCGGTCATCGATCTGCCAGCCGAGCAGCAGCTGCACGTCATGGTAGTTCGTGCCGTAGAAGACGAAGTCGTTGTTGCTGTAATCCTCGTGCACCAGATTACTGTACGGATTGCCGTTCTGCTGCACCCACTGCTGAGCCTGCTCGGCGCTACCGATCGAGCTGGTGAGCAACTGCGCATCCTCGAACGAGGCGCCGAGGGACAGATACTGGAACTCGCTGATCGGATAGCTCCACTCCGGGCCGACGTCGATCGTCTTGGAGGAGAAATTCGACGAGGAGGAGACGAACTGCGTGGCGTCGTTGTAGCTCAGCGAGAGCGTCTGAGAGACCCCGTTCTGGGTGATGTACGGATCGGTGTAGCTGACGCTGTAGAGCTTGTCGAACGCCCCGCCCTGTAGGTTCACCGCGAGGCGGTTGCCGGTGCCGAGGAAGTCCGCATCGGCGAAGTTCGCGTTCAGCATCAGCTTGTACATCGCCGAGTAGCCGATGCCGCCGGAGAGCTGCGCAGCCGGACCCTGCTTGATCTTGTAGTTGACGTCGACCTCGTCGGGCGAGCCCGGCACCTTATGCGTGCTGTAGCTCACGTGCTTGATGTACGGCAGGCGCTGCAGGAAGAATTTCGAGCGCTCGAGCGCGAGGTTCGAGAGCCAGCCGCCCTCGAGCTGACGCAGTTCGCGCCGCAGCACCACGTCGTTGATCGCAGTCTCGCCGGAGAAGGTGATCTTGCGCACGTACACCCGGTCGCCCGGATCGACGAAGAACGTCAGCGCGACCTTGTGCGTCTTCGGATTGGGCGTCGGCACCGGATCGACCTTGGCGAACGCGTACCCGTAGGCGCCGAGGCGATCCTGGATCAGCTTCTGGGTGGTCGTGATGCGCTCGCGGTCGAACACCTGACCGGGCTTGACCACCACCAGCTTCTGCAACTGCGCCTCGGGCACCACGAACGTCCCGGCAAGCTTGACCGAGGAGATGCGGAACACCCCGCCCTGCTTGATCGCGACGTCGATGTAGATGTTCTTCTTGTCCGGACTGATCTGCACCTGCGTCGAGCGGATCGCGAAGTTCGCGTAGCCGCGGTCCATGTAGAAATCGCGCAGCCGCTCGAGGTCGCCCTTCAGCGTCGAGCGCGAGTAGCGGTCATCATCCTTGTACCAGGACAGCCAGTCCGGCGTCTTCAAGTGGAAGTGCTTGAGGATGCGCGCCTGGGAGAAGTGCGTGGCGCCGACGACGTTGATCGAGCGAATGACCGCACGCGAACCCTCGACGATCTTGATCTGGATCTTGACCCGGTTGTCCGTGTCGGGGATCACCTTGGTGTTGATGCGTACGCCGTACTTGCCGCGCCCGTAGTACATGTCGGTGAGGTACTCGGTGACCTGCTGCAGCACCGAGCGATCGAAGATCTTCCCCGGCGCCAGTCCCACGTTGCGCAGGGACTTCATCAGCGCCTTGGTCTTGATCGCCTTGTTGCCGGAGATCTGGAAGCTCTCGATCGAAGGCCGTTCGGCCACCACCACGATCAGCGTGTTGCCCTGGCGGCGCATCTCTACGTCGCGAAAGAAGCCGGTCGCATAGAGCGCCTCGATCGCCTGGCGGATCTTGCGCGGATCGAGCGTGTCACCGATGTTCACCGGCAGGTAATTGAATACCGTGCCCTGCGAGATGCGCTGCAGTCCCTCGAGCTTGATGTTACCGACGGTGAAATCCGCAGCCGCGGACGATGTCGTGCCGTTGCCGGCCAGCGCGAGCGCCGAGTGCACGGCGAGCGCCACCGCAGCGAGCGCAATACGACCCTTCATACGCCAACCATCCGATCTGTCACGTAGCGAAGCATTTGGCCCCAATTTTTGACATCAATCACGTATGCAACCCCCGGTGCCCCGGCCGCATGTGCGGTGCGGAGACGCGCGGACCTCCCAAACGGTCCGACTCTAGTGTGTACGGTTCTCAGCCGAACTGGCGGGCAATGTCATTGAACAACGCCACGCCCATCAGCACGATCAGCAGCGCGATCCCGACCTGCTGACCGATGATTTGCGCCCGCTCCGAGAGTGGCGCGCCCTTGACCCATTCCACCAGCTGGAACAGAACCTGCCCGCCGTCGAGCAGCGGGATCGGCAGCAGGTTCAGGAAGCCGATTTCCAGCGAAATCAGCACTAAGAACCCGAGAAACGACCCAGCCCCGGCGCTCGCCGACTGCCCGGCCTCCTGGGCAATGGTGAGCGGCCCGCCGAGATTCTTGATCGAGACCCGCCCGAGCATCATGCGCCACAGCAGCCGTCCCTGCAGCACTGTCAGCGTCCAGATGCGCCCCGAGGCCGCACCGAGCGCCGCGAGCGGACCGAGCCGATCGTGGCGAACCAGGTTCGCAGGATACTGCAGCGTCGCGGTCGCCTCGGCCTCGATGCGCCCGATCCGCTCGCCCTGTGCGGTGACGCTCGCGACGCTCACCTGGACGGTGTGTTCGACTCCGCCGCGGCTGTAGGTGATCGCAAGCGTCTTACCGGGATTCGGGCTGATCGCCCGGACCACGTCCTCGAAGTTCTGCATCGCTCGGCCATTGACTGCCACGATGCGGTCCCCGGCGGCGAGGCCGGCGCGCGCCGCCGGTCCGCCCGGCAGCACCCGCCCGAGCACCGGCGGCAGCGTCGGGGCGGCGAAATGCAGGCCGAGACCGGCCAGCGGGCCGGCCGGTCCGGTGAGCTTGCGCCGCGCCTCGGGATTGCGCACGTCGAGCACGATCTGGCGCGTCTGCCCATCGGTGCGCACCGTAAGGTCGGCCTTGCCGCTGCCGCTCATCACCTCGAGCAGCCGCATGCGCACCTGGCTCTGGCTATCGACCGAGGTGCCGTTGACGGTGAGGATGCGCTCCCCGGGCTGCAGGCCAGCGCGCGCGGCGATCGATCCGGGCTCGACTCGCCCGACGATCGGCCGCCAGCGCGTCACGCCGCTCGCCCAGAACATCGCGGCGAGCACCACGAGCGCAAAGAGGAAGTTCGCCCCGGGGCCTGCGAGCAGCACCAGCACGCGCCGCCATGGGTGCTGGCGGGTGAAGGAGCGCGGCAGGTCTTCGGGCGCCACCGGCCCTTCGCGCTCATCGAGCATCTTCACGTACCCGCCGAGCGGGATCGGGCACAGCCAGTACTCCACCCCGTCGCGACCCCGTCGCGCGAGCAGCGGCTTACCGAATCCGACGGAGAAGCGCAGCACCTTCAGGCCGAGCCGCCGCGCGACCCAGAAGTGGCCGAACTCGTGCACCGTCACCAGCAGGCTCACGGCGACGGCGAACCACAGCAGATACCACAGCACCGTCATCCGCGCGCCCCGGCACGGGCCGACGTGCCACTGCGCGCCGCGATGCACTCCTGCGCTCGCACGCGCGCCTCCGCGTCGGCGGCCAGCACATCGTCCAATCCGCCAATGGGCGCCGCGCTCGAGTGTGTGATCACATCCTCAATGACCGAGGCGATCGCCGGAAAGTTCAACCGTTTCTCGAGGAAGGCGTGCACGGCAATCTCGTTGGCCGCATTGAGCGCCACCGGGGCGAGCCCGCCGGCGCGCGCCGCGGCCTGCGCGAGTGCAAGACATGGGAAGCGCTGCGGATCCGGCGCGCGAAACTCCAGGCGCGCAGTCTTGACCAGATCGAGGAACGCCACGCCGGAGTCCATGCGCTCGGGCCAGGCGAGCGCGTAGGCGATCGGGGTGCGCATGTCCGGTGAGCCGAGTTGCGCGAGCACTGAGCCGTCGATGTACTCCACCAGCGAGTGGATGATGCTCTGCGGGTGCACGACGATGTCGACCTGCTCGGGCGGCAGGCCGAACAGGAAACAGGCCTCGATCAGCTCCAAACCCTTGTTCATGAGGGTGGCGGAATCCACCGAAATTTTCCGTCCCATGACCCAGTTCGGATGGGCCACGGCCGCCTCGGGCGTCGCCGCGGCGATCTGCTCGGCACTCCAGTCGCGGAACGGGCCGCCGGAGGCAGTGAGCAGGACGCGCCGCACGCCCTCGGGCGTGCTGCCGGCGCGGGTGCCGGCCGGCAGGCACTGGAAGATCGCATTGTGCTCGCTGTCGATCGGCAGCAGCGTCGCACCGGCATCGCGCACCGCCTGCATCAGCAGCGGGCCGGACATCACGAGCGATTCCTTGTTGGCGAGCAGCAGCCGCTTGCCGGCACGGGCCGCGGCGAGCGTCGAGGGCAGCCCCGCCGCCCCGACGATGGCGGCCATCACGCACTCGGCCGCCTCGAGCGTGGCCAGCTCGGTGAGCGCCTCGGGGCCCGCGAGCAGCCGCGTGCCGGGCGCGGCATCGCCGAGGCGCGCGGCGAGTTCGCGCGCGGCGGCAGGATCGGCCAGCGCCGCATACGCGGGGCGGTACTTCAGAATCTGCGTGGTGAGTTTCTCCACGCTGCGGTTCGCGCCGATGCCGATCAGGCGAAAACGCTCCGGATGGCGAGCGAGCACATCGAGGGTGCTCTCGCCGATCGAGCCGGTGGAACCGAGAACGACCACACCGATCATGCCAGGACTCCCAAAACTGTCAGGCCGAGCAGCAGCACGGGCGCCGCTGCGGTCAGGCTGTCGATACGGTCCATGACCCCACCGTGCCCGGGGAACAGCGTGCCGCTGTCCTTCACGCCCGCGAAACGCTTCAGCAGGCTCTCGGTGAGATCCCCGACGATGGACGAGGCCACCGCCGCCAGACACAGCACCAGAAACCCGCCGAGGGGCACACTGAACCAGAAACTGCCGGCCACCGCCACCGGAATGCAGGCCGCGATGCCGCCGAGCACCCCCTCCCAGGTCTTGCCCGGGGAGACCTCGGGGGCGAGCCGTC
>JAPTUI010000631.1 GCA_028067895.1 Pseudomonadota bacterium
CCGGCAAACAGGGCACGTTCCACTCCGAGCAGGCCATCGCCTACGGCACGCAGCTGGTCGGGGGCGTGACCCCGGGACGCGGCGGCCAGAAGCATCTCGGCCTGCCGGTGTTCGATACGGTGCGCGCGGCGGTGCGCGCCACGGGCGCCACCGCGAGCATGATTTACGTGCCGGCCGCGGGCGCCGCGGACGCCATTTTCGAGGCGGCAGACGCCGGCATCGAGCTCGCGGTCTGCATCACCGAGGGCGTGCCGGTCAACGATATGATCCGCGTCAAGGCGGCCCTGGCCGGCTCGCCTACACGCCTCATCGGACCGAACTGTCCCGGCGTCATCACTGCCGATGAATGCAAGATCGGCATCATGCCGGGGTTCATCCACAAGAAGGGCACCGTCGGGATCGTCTCGCGCTCCGGCACGCTCACGTACGAGGCGGTCTACCAGACGACGCGCATCGGGCTCGGGCAGAGCACCTGCGTCGGCATCGGCGGCGATCCGGTGCGGGGCTTGAACTTCGTCGATGTTCTGGAGCTGTTCGAGCGGGACCCCGGGACCGAGGGCATCATCCTGGTGGGAGAGATCGGCGGCAGCGACGAGGAGGCGGCGGCCCGCTACATTCATCGCTTCGTGAGCAAACCGGTGGTGGCCTACATCGCCGGGGTGACCGCTCCGCCCGGCAAGCGCATGGGTCATGCCGGCGCCATCGTCGCCGGCGGCAAGGGTACCGCAGCCGACAAATACGCCGCCTTCGAGGCCGCGGGCGTGCGCACCGTGAAATCCCCGGCCGAACTCGGCAGCGCCATGAACGATCTGCTGCGCCGCCGCCGCGCCCGCACGGCCCAGCGCGCCGCGGCAACGGCCAGGGCAGCGGCGCCGCCGGCGGCGCGCACGAGCGGGCGTAAGCCGACGCCGAAGCGTCCGCCGGCGGCGCGCAAGAGCGCTGCCCGTCGCCCCGCCAAGCCGGCGCGCAAAGTCGAGCGACCGGTCCGAGCGGCACGTAAGGGCGGCAAGCCCGCGGCCCGGCCGGCGCGCCGGCGCGCCGTGGCAACCCGGCGCAGACGCTGACCGGCCCGGACAACGCCGCAGACAGACACGGCGACGACCATGGGAGCGCGACCCGTCAGGGGGCGTGAACGGGCGGGCGGCCTCGCGGCTCCGGCGGGGCTGGCGCGGTGGCGGGTGCGCCGCGCCGCACTGCGGGATGCTCAGGCCCTGCGACTCCAGTAGGAATCCCTCATGTCCGACGGCGCGACCGTCACAAGCGACACTCTGCGCATTGCCCTGGCGCAGCTCGACCTGTTGGTCGGCGACGTGCAGGGGAACCTGCGCCGCATCGTGCGCACCGCGCATGCGGCCGGGCGTGAGCAGCACGCGGATCTGACGCTGTTGCCCGAACTCGCGCTCTCGGGCTATCCGCCGGAGGATCTGCTGTTTCACCGCGGCTTGCGCGCGCAGCTCGAGCGCGCGCTCGATGAGATCTGCCGAGCGGTGCCCGACGGCACCCTCGTGGTCGGTTTTCCGGAGTATGCCGATCACACCATCGCCAACGCGGCGGCAGTGGTGAGCGCCGGGCGTGTTCTGGCCGTGCATCGCAAGGCGGAGCTGCCCAACTACAAGGTCTTCGACGAGAAGCGTTATTTCCACCCCGGCACGCGGCCCACCGTAGTCGCGATCAAGGGCTTTCGCGTCGGCGTGCTCATCTGCGAGGACATCTGGGTGCCGGAGCCGGCGCGCTGGGCCCGGGCGGCCGGGGCGGAGCTGCTCGCCGTGATCAACGCCTCACCCTACGAGTGCGGCAAGCAGCGCGAGCGCGAGAGCGTCGCACGCGAGCGCGTGCGCGACGTCGGGTTGCCGCTCGCCTATGTCAACACGGTCAGCGGACAGGACGAGCTGGTCTTCGATGGGAATTCCTTCGCCATGGATGCCGCCGGCGAGGTGTGCATGCGCGCCCCGGCCTTCGTGGAGGGACTGTACGGCGTCGATTTCGTCCGCCGGGAGGGCAAAGTCGAGCCACTGCCGGGGCCCGTCGCCCCCGTGCTCAGCGATGAGGCGAGCATCTACGGCGCCCTCGTGCTCGGCGTGCGCGACTACGTCAACAAGCACGGCTTTCCGGGCGTGGTGCTCGGTCTGTCCGGCGGCATCGATTCGGCGCTGACCCTGGCAATCGCCGTGGATGCGCTCGGACCGGAGCGTGTGCACGCGGTCATGATGCCTTCGCGCTATACCGCGCCGATGAGTCTGGAGGACGCGGCCACCGAGGCGCGGCAGCTCGGGGTCAAGTACAGCGTGTTGCCCATCGAGGCGATGTTCAACGCCACTCTGGCGACGCTGGCCGGTGAGTTCGCCGGACTCGCGCCCGATACCACCGAGGAGAACATCCAGTCGCGCTGCCGCATGCTGCTGTTGATGGGCCTGTCCAACAAGACCGGACGGATGCTGCTCACCACCGGCAACAAGAGCGAGATGGCCGTCGGCTATGCCACGCTCTACGGCGACATGGCCGGCGGGTTCGCGCCCATCAAGGATTGCAGCAAGCTGCTCGTCTACCGTCTGGCCGCATACCGCAATGCTCTCGGTGCGGTCATTCCGCAGCGGGTGATCGAGCGGCCGCCGTCGGCGGAGCTGCGCCCCGAGCAGAAGGATTCCGATGCGCTGCCGCCCTACGAGGTGCTCGATCCGATACTGGCGGCCTTCATCGAGGAGGATCTGTCGGTCGATGAGATCGCGGCGCGCGGGTTCGACCGCGCCACGGTCGGCCGGGTGCTCGATCTGGTCAAGCGCAACGAGTACAAGCGCCGCCAGGCGCCCCCCGGCGTTCGGGTCAGCCGCCGCGCCTTCGGCCGCGACTGGCGCTATCCGATCACGAACGGCTATCGCCGCTAGCGACCGGCCGGCGCGCCGGACCGGCTACCAGAACCGCCACCAATGGTCGTGGTGCAGCGCCGCGGCCGCGACGATCGAGCCCTTGAAGTTCTTCGCGTAGACCTCCTGCGCCTGCCGCGCCGGGGTCTTGAGGCCGAGCCGCCGGTACGCGAGCACCATCAGCGCGAGCGCCGAGCGCACGGCCGGGGCGCCCTGGAATCGCTCGACGACATCCTGGGCGCGCCGCGCCGCCGCGACATAGGCGTGGCGCATGTAGTAGTAGCGCGCCACGTACACGTCGTAGGCCGCCAGGCGGTCGCGCAGATAGATCATGCGCTGCCAGGCATCGCGGGCATAACGACTATACGGATAGCGCTCGACCACGGTGCGGAAGGCATCGAAGGATTTGCGCAGCTTGATCGGCGGACGCTTGGACATGCGCGCGCCGAAGGCCCGCTCGATCGGATCGGCGCGGCGCGGAAAGTTGATCACACCCTTCATGTACCAGGCGTAATCACAGCGCGGCTGCGTGGGGTGCTGTTGGATAAACGTGTCGGCCGCATCGAGCGCCGCCTTGTTCTCGCCCGCGCGGTAATATGCAAAGATCAGGTCGAGTTGCGCCTGACGGGCCTGCATCGAGAAGGGGAAGACCGCGGTCAGCCGCTGCAGCAGCTTGATCGCCGAGCCGTAGTCGTAGTCGGCCAGATCCTTCTTGGCCTGGGTGTAGACCGCGACGGGGCTGTTCAGCATCAGCTTGCGGTGTGCGCAGCCGGCAAGGGCGAGCGCCAGCACAGACAGTGCGGCGACGTAGGCGCCGCGTGCGCGGCCCCGAGAGCTCGAATGGGATGGCATGGGAAAGCAGTATAGCGAATCGGCCGCGGATGCTTTGGATTCCGACCGGGGGGCGGCCGGCGAGTTCCACGAGCATGCGCTGCAGCTGCCGGTGGAGGCGGCCGGAATGAGGCTCGACCAGGCGCTCGCGCGCGCGCTGCCGCAATATTCGCGCGCCCGACTGCAGGGCTGGATCGAGGCCGGCGCGGTGGCCGTCGATGGCCGGCGGCTGCGCGCCAAGGATCGGGTGCTGGGCGGGGAGCAGGTGCGCGTGCGCGCGCACTGCGCGGTCGCGACGCGCATCGAGCCGGAGCCGCGGGCGCTGAACATCGTGTATCAGGATCGCGCGCTGCTCGTCATCGACAAGCCGGCCGGCTGGGTGGTGCATCCGGGTGCGGGCAATCCCCACCATACCCTGCAGAACGCGCTGCTCGCGTTCGATCCTGCCCTCGCTCGCGTGCCGCGCGCAGGTCTCGTGCATCGCCTGGACAAAGACACCAGCGGACTGCTCGTGGTGGCACGCAGTCTCGAGGCGCACCTGCGCCTGGTCGAAGCGCTCGCGGACCGACAGATCGAGCGGTCGTACCTAGCGGTCTGCACCGGCGTGCTGACCGGCGGTGGCACGGTCGCGGAGCCGATCGGTCGTCACCGGACCCAGCGCACGCGCATGACAGTGCGTGCCGATGGGCGTGCGGCCGTCACGCATTACCGCATCGTCGAGCGATTTCGGGCCCACACGCTGGTGCAGGTGCGCCTCGAGACCGGACGCACCCATCAGATACGGGTTCATCTGGCGCACATCGGCCATCCGCTCGTCGGCGACCCGGTGTACGGTGGTCGGCGGCGCCTGCCCGCCGGATGCAGCGCGCCGCTTGCGGCGGCGCTGCAGACCTTCCGGCGCCAGGCCCTGCACGCCTCGCGCCTCGCGCTGAGTCACCCGCTGACCGGCCGGCCCCTGGTGTGCGAGTCTCCGATGCCCGCCGACCTGGCGGCCCTGTGCGCCGCGCTGGCGGTGGATGTCCGTGCGCAGCGCTGATCTGATCGAACCGGACTGGCCCGCCCCCCCGGGCGTGCGGGCCGCCTTCACCCTGCGGACCGGCGGGGTGAGCGCGCCGCCCTATGATTCGTTCAACTGCGCCACCCATGTCGGGGACGCGCCGCACGCCGTGGCTGAGAACCGCGCGCGCCTGCGGACCGTGCTCGAATTGACCGACGAGCCCGTCTGGCTCGAGCAGGTCCATGGCGCACGCGCCGTCGTGCTCGCGGGCGCGCCGGTCGCGCCGGTGGTGGCCGATGCCGCGATCACCCGCGAGCGCGGCCGCGTCTGCGTGGTCCAGGTGGCCGACTGTCTGCCGGTCCTGCTTGCCGCCGGCGATGGCGCGGCGGTGGGCGTCGCGCACGCGGGCTGGCGCGGCCTCGCCGGGGGCGTGCTGGAGGCGGCGCTCGGGGCGCTCGGCACCCCCGCCGCGCAGGTGCTCGCCTGGCTCGGGCCGGCGATCGGGCCCGAGCACTTCGAAGTCGGCGAGGAGGTACGCACGGCCTTCGTGCGCGCCGATGCGGCTGCGGCGGCCGCCTTCAGCGCCAATGCGCGCGGCCGCTGGCAATGCGATTTGTATGCGCTCGCGCGCCAGCGCCTGCGGGCGCTCGGCGTGCACAGCATCCATGGGGGCCCCTGGTGTACCTATGCGCAACGCGACCGGTTCTTTTCCTACCGGCGCGACGGGCGCTGCGGGCGCATGGCCGCGCTGATCTGGCGGGCTTGAACGGCTCGCGCCGCGCCCCCATTGCCGGGTAAACCGAGGATGCAGGTGTTCCCATGCGAATGGATCGATTGACCAGCCGATTTCAGCAGGCGCTCGCCGAGGCGCAGTCCCTCGCCGTCGGGCGCGACCATCAATTCATCGAGCCGGCGCACGTGCTGCTCGCGCTCATCGATACCGCCAGCGGCGGCGTGCGTCCGCTGCTGGTGAAAGCGGGCGCCGACCTCAACACCCTGCGCGCCGGTCTGCTCGCCCAGCTCGAGCGGCTGCCGAAGGTCGAGGGCACCGCCGGCGAGGTGCACGTCTCGAACGAGCTCAACCGGCTCTTCAACGTCACCGACAAGCTGGCGCAGCAGCGCGGCGATCAGTTCATCTCGAGCGAGATGTTCGTGCTCGCGGCGTTCGAGGATCGCGCCCTCGCACAGCTGTTCCAGCAGAGCGCGCTCGTGCGTGGCGCGCTCGAGAAAGCCATCGACGAGGTGCGCGGCGGCGCGACGGTCGCCGATGCGAACGCCGAGGAGAGCCGCCAGGCGCTCGAGAAGTACACCGTCGATCTGACCGCGCGGGCGAGCGCGGGCAAGCTCGACCCGGTGATCGGCCGCGATGAGGAGATCCGCCGCACCATCCAGGTGCTGCAGCGGCGGACCAAGAACAATCCGGTGCTGATCGGGGAGCCGGGGGTCGGCAAGACCGCCATCGTCGAGGGACTCGCGCAGCGCATCATCAATGGCGAAGTGCCCGAGGGACTGAAGCACAAACGCATTCTCGCGCTCGACATGGGCGCGCTCATCGCTGGCGCGAAGTTCCGCGGCGAGTTCGAGGAGCGGCTGAAGGCGGTGCTCACCGATCTTGCCAAGCAGGAAGGCCAGGTGATCCTGTTCATCGACGAGCTGCACACCATGGTCGGAGCCGGCAAGGCCGAGGGCGCCATGGACGCCGGCAACATGTTGAAGCCGGCGCTCGCCCGCGGGGAGCTGCACTGCGTCGGGGCCACCACGCTCGATGAATATCGCAAGTACATCGAGAAGGATGCCGCGCTCGAGCGGCGCTTCCAGAAGGTGCTGGTCGATGAGCCCTCGGTGGAGGACACGATCGCGATCCTGCGCGGCCTGCAGGAGCGCTACGAAGTGCATCACGGGGTCGACATCACCGACCCGGCGATCGTCGCGGCCGCCACGCTTTCGCACCGCTATATCACCGACCGGCAGCTGCCCGACAAGGCCATCGATCTGATCGACGAGGCCGCGGCTCGCATCCGCATGGAAATCGACTCCAAGCCCGAAGCGCTCGACCGGCTCGAGCGGCGCATCATCCAGCTGAAGATCGAGCAGGAGGCGCTGAAGAAGGAGCACGACGAGGCCTCGCGCAAGCGCCTGGCGGCGCTGCAGGAGACGCTGCACGGCCTCGAGCGCGAGTACGCCGATCTCGAGGAGGTGTGGAAGTCCGAGAAGGCGGCGCTGCAGGGCACGGCGCAGTTCCGCGAAGAGCTCGACCGGGCGCGCCTCGAGCTCGACGCGGCCCGCCGCGCCGGCGATCTCGGCCGCATGGCCGAGTTGCAATATGGACGGATCCCGGAGCTCGAGAAGCGCCTCGCCAGCGCCGAGGCGAGCGAGGACAGCACTCCCACACTGGTGCGCAACAAGGTCACCGAG
>JAPTUI010000233.1 GCA_028067895.1 Pseudomonadota bacterium
TCATACAGCAGCTGCGCGAGGCGCTGCCGCGCTGGATGCCGCTGGTCGGCATCGCCGGCGGTCACGTCAATCTGGTGCCAGTCGACTTCGTCGCCGCGGCGCTCGATCGGCTGGCGCACGTGGAGGGCCTGCATGGACGCTGCTTCCACCTCACCGATCCGCACGATTACCGGGTGGGTGAGGTCCTGAACCTCTTGGCCGAGGCCGCCCATGCGCCGCGGATGCGCCTGCTGCTCGACCCCAGGATGATTGATGCGCTCGCGCTCGGCGCGCGCGTGCCGCGTGAGGCGCCAAGTGCGCTCCTGAGGCTGATCGATCATCCGACCACCTTCGATTGCCGCCATGCCCGGCAACTGCTCGCGCCGGCGGCGATCCAGGTGCCGCCGCTCGCCCGGTACGCCTGGCGGTTGTGGGATTTCTGGGAGCGGCAGCTCGATCCGGACCTCTCGCGCGAGCAGCGGCTGCGCCGCGCGGTGCACGGCAAGACCGTGCTGGTGACCGGCGGGTCCTCCGGCATCGGCCTCGCCAGTGCCCGCAAGCTCGGTGCGGCAGGGGCACGCATCATTCTCGTTGCACGCGATGGCGAGCGACTCGAGCAGGTGCGCGCGGAACTCGCCGCCGCGGGCGCTGAGGTCAGCGTATTCGCCTGTGATCTGACCGAACCGTCCGCGACGGAAGAACTCATCCGCTGGCTCGCCGCCGGTGAGCATCCGCTCGACATCTTGATCAACAACGCAGGACATTCGATCCGCCGCGGCATCGATGCTTCGTTCGGTCGCTTGCACGACTTCGAGCGCCTGATGCAGGTGAACTATCTGGCCGCCGTGCGGCTCACGCTCGGGGTTTTGCCGTCGATGACGGCTCGCGCCAGCGGTCACGTCATCAGCATCTCCTCCATCGGGGTGCTCACGCATGCCAGCCGCTTCGCCGCCTACAACGCCTCCAAAGCGGCACTGGAGGCGTTCACCCGCTGTGCCTCGGGCGAGTTCTCCGCCCGCGGGGTGCGCTTCACGGTGGTGAATCTGCCGCTGGTGCGCACCCCAATGGTGGCGCCGACTAAGATGTACGACGCCTTTGTCCTGCTCAGCCCGGAGCAGGCCGCCGATCTCGTTTGCGACGCCGTGGTGCGCAAGCCCGAGCGGCTCTCGACCGGTCTTGGCCGGTTTGCGCAGATCGTGGATTTTCTGGCCCCGCAGGTGACCCGGGCCGTCATGGGCGAGAGCTTTCGGATGTTCCCGGATTCGCAGGCCGCCGGCGGTCCGGCGGACAGCATGACCCCGGAGGCCCGTGCATTCGCCGCGCTGCTGCGCCAGCTGCACTTCTGAGCGACGCCCTCAGCGCGGCGCTAAGTCCCCGAGGGCCGCGGCGAGCGGTCCGAGCCAGGGCGCGAAGTGGCGCCACTGGTCAAGTCCCCGGGTGTCGATGGGACGGCGGACCTGCTCGGAGCTCGCGGTATGCACTCGGCGCACCGTTCTGTAGAACTGCAGGCAGGACGATTCGAAGGGCAGGCCGCAGAACTCTAGCAGACGCCGGACTTGGGCTTCGAAGTCTCCGACCAGCTCCTCATGCTGAACCCGCAGCACCCTGCCGGGCAGCACGGCGTCCCAATGCGTCATCAGTTCGACGTAGGTGCGGTAGTAGCGTGCAATGTCCTCGAAGGAATAGGTGAACGGCTGACCGGAGGCGAACAGCTGCTTGAAGTTGCTGAAGCAGCAGGCCATCGGCTCGCGGCGCGCATCGATGATGTGGGCCCTGGGGAACATCAGGTGAATCAGCCCGAGGTGGCGGAAGTTGTTCGGCATCTTGTCGATGAAGCGCGGCGCGCCGTGACGGTACAGCGAGGTGTCCTGCAGATACTGTTCGGCGAAGCGTCTGAAATCCCCGCCGATCAGCTCGCGCAGCACCCCCGGGTAGCGCGGCTCGGGCTCCCCGTCGCGGCCTTGCAACTGCTGCACAAGCCGCGGGATGTCCGACAGCTCCATCGTCCCTTCGACCTGGGAGTGTGAGGCGAGGATCTGCTCGATGAGAGTCGAGCCGGCCCGCGGCAGTCCGACGATGAAGATCGGGGCCTCGCTCGGGGACCCCCAGCCGAGGCGCTCGGCAAAGAATTCCCGCGTACACACCTCGATCTGTCGCCGCGTATTGCCTTCGATGAACTCCGGCTGGTAGCGGACCTCGCGCCGCTTCAGGGCATTGCCGCGCTCGTAGCAGGCGAACGATTCGGCATATTCGCCCCGGTCCTCCAACGCTTTGCCGAGCGCGAAGCACAGGTGGAACCGATCGACGACCGAGACCGCGGCGGCCGCTTCGGCTCGACGCATCTCGGCAATCTCGGCTGCGGAGAATCGGTAGGTCTTCAGGTTCGCCAGACTCCAGTACGCATCCCCGTAGCCGCTGCGGCAGGCCGCCGCCCGCCGGTAGGCCTCGATGGCCTCGCTTTGCCGGCCCAGAGTCTTCAGCGTGTGGCCCACGGACAGGTGCAGCTCGGGATGCTCGGGCATCTCCTGCAGGAGCGCGCCATACAGACGCAGTGCGTGCTCGCACTCGCCGAGCTCGGTCGAAAGGGTGGCCTGCGCGGTCCGATAGGCGCGGTTGTCCGGCTCCTCCTGCAGTAAAACTGCCAACTGCTCGCGAGCCTGCCGGTGCTTGTGCCGTTGCATGAGCACCTGGAGGTAGTCGAAGCGGGCAGCCGCGTAACCCGGCTCCAGGGCGAGCACGCTCTCGAGCAGCACTTCGGCATCATCGAGCACATCGAGCTTCAGCCCGATCTGCGCCAGCAACCGCATGCCCTCGATGTGATCCCCGTGCATGCACAGGTACCGGCGTACCCGCTGTTCGGCCGCCTCGATCTCCCCGTCCGCAAACATGCTGCGCGCCGTCACGATGTCCGCCGGCAGCGATGCAAGCTTCGCAAGGTGCGCCGCCGCATTCTCGGCGTCCGCGCTGCGCCCGCACATCCGGTAGAGCGACGCCAGTGCCCGCCAGCTTGCCGGCAGTGCCGGATTCAGTTCGACCGCATGTTCGAACGCCTCGATGGCGGCGGCAGCCCGTCGCTTGAGGACGTGACAATGTCCTCGCTCCTGGTACAGCCGCGGATACTGCGGGTGATGTACCTCGAGTGAATCGAGTGTCTCGAGTGCCGCGCCGAGCTGTCCCTGCAGTCGCTGGGCGACCGCGAGGAGATACAGCCCGTCGCGATCGTGCGGCCGATCGGTGAGCAGGGCGCGCGCGGCGCGCTCGGCCTGTGCGAGCTCGCCGCGCTCGAGACAGTGGCGGGCGTGCGAGGCGGCGGATTCGCCATTTTTGACATTCGCGGACATTGAATATTGCGAAATATTTGTCTAAATATGAAATCAAGACGGCATTTTAGCCGGTAATTCAAGGCATTTGCGCATCATCTGCATGTCATGACGTGAAATGCGTCGTGGAGTGCGGGTTTTATTTTGACGATTCGCTTGCTAAACTGCGCGCAGTTGGACGGATCGTGCCGTCGATGCTGTTGTCCATTGCATCAGTCTCGAACAGAGGACGCGACCGTCATTTCAGCTGAAATACGCTGAGATTCCTGCACATTCAGCTCTCGCTCGGCGCGCGAGCTAGAAACAACCGTCGCGGCACGCACAGTGCGGGATTGCAGGGTCCATTGCCCGACGGACAAAACAATGACGTACCCGGCGGGCATGTTCGCTAGTCATGGTCACCGTCCGGCGCGCTCGCGCGCCGGTCACGCCGGGTACATGTGCCGGCTGCAGCTCGCGAAGGGAGCGGGTCTGCTGCGGGGAGGAAGCAACACAAGATGGTTCGCCTGCAGAGGTAGTTCATGAAATCCAGTCAGAAGGTCTCGAGGACCGTCGCAGCCATTCTCGCTGCCTCGGGTGTCCATGCCGCGTGTGCGGCCGTAACGCCTGCACCCACTATCGCGATGCCGGCCGCGCAGTCCGCGCAGCTGAAGGAAGTGGTCGTGACGGCACAACGCAGGTCGCAGAACATCCAGGATGTGCCGATCACGATGGAGGCGATCAGCGGCAAGACGCTCCAAGCGTTGCACGTCGAGACGTTCTCGGATTACGTGAAGTATCTGCCGAACGTCACGACCGGATCGGCGGGACCAGGCAATGGCCTGATCTTCATGCGCGGTCTGTCGGATGGCGTCGTGGCGACCCAGGGTCAGGGGACCATCGGCAATTTTCCGAACGTTGCGGTCTACCTCGACGATTCCTCGGCCCTGCAGCCGGGACGTGATCTGGACATCTACGCGGTCGACCTGAAGCGCGTGGAAGTCCTTGAAGGGCCGCAGGGCACGCTGTTCGGTGCGGGTGCCGAGGCCGGCGTGGTGCGTTTCATCACGAACAAGCCGAACCTGTACGCCACGGAGGTCAACGTCAACGCTGGCTACGGAGTCACGGCGCATGGGGATCCGAACCACAACCTCAATGCGGTGTTCAACTGGCCGATCATTCCGGGCAAGCTTGCGGCCCGCGTGGTCTGGTTCACGGATCATCGGGGCGGATACATCAACAATCTGCCGGCGACCTTCAGTCGCAGCCCAAGAGACGTCGGTCTGGTGTACGAGAACGGCGGTGTCGTGCCGGCCAACAGCGTCACGATCAACAATTATCAGATCGCGGGCAATGCGATCAATCCGCTCGATTACGGTGGACTCAGGGCGGAGGTGAAGTACAAGGTCAATGACGACTGGAACGTGCTCGTCAGCGAGATGTATCAGGACATGAATGCGCAGGGCGTGTTCTATGAGATGCCCTATGCATCCTATGGTCCGGACGTCGGTTCGGCGCAGGCCTATGTCGTGCCGGGGAGCATCTCCTCGCAGCATCCCTCCGGCATCGTGGTTGGGCCGTATCACGGTTCGGCGCTGCCGCCGCTGTCGGTGAACCTGTTCAACCCGTCGTACAACAAGGATCGATGGGAGAACACGGAAGTGCGGGTCAAGGGCAAGGTGGGCCCGTTGAGTCTAGTGTATGCCGGTGTGTATCTGGATCGACACACGGAGCAGGCGGGCGACTATACCAATTACGCCCGCGGCCGTTACGGCTACTATTACCAGTGCACCGGCGTGTCGTTCAGTGCGGCGAGCGGAAATTCCGGCGCAAAGTGCTATTCGCCGCGTTCGGCCTGGCACGATACGACGCACAACACGCATTTCTCGCAAGAGATCCGTCTGAGCACGCCGGAGAGCTGGCGGCTGCGCGGCGTCGCTGGGCTGTATTACGAGGATTACAAGCTCTACGGGCTCACGCAGTGGAATTACAATACCCTGCCGCAATGCTCACCGACCGGCGCCACGACCGGTTGCTTGCTGCCTAAGGTGACGTTCCCGAGCATGCCGTATCAATCCGGTCCGAATGGATTCGCGACGCAACCGGCGTTCTTCGATGACAGCGTGCGGACGTTCATCCAGCGGGCGGTGTATCTTTCGGCGAGTTTCGACATCGTGCCGCACAAGCTCACGATCACTGGCGGGGTGCGGTACTTCCAGATGTCCAATTCCGAGCAGGGCGGCTCGGAGGGCAGTTTCTATTGCGAGAAGTACACCGCGTCGAGCTATTACGGACAGTGTCTGACCTCGAACGTCACGGACTTCAATCCGAATGACCACAACCTCGGAGCGTTGGCGAACGACCCGAATCTGGTGTACACGTCCACCAATCATCTGCGCGAGACTGGCATGCGCGGGCGGGCCAATCTCACTTGGCACATCACGCCGCAGATCATGGCGTACTACACCTATTCGCAAGGGTTCAGGCCGGGCGGGTTCAACCGCGGCACCGGGTTGTATCTACCGGACAAGAATGGCAATCCGCAGTGGCGGCGGCCGGCGACTTACCTGTCGGACAATCTCACCAATAACGAGATCGGCTGGAAGACGCGCTGGTGGAACAATCGCGTCCAGGTGGACGGCTCGCTGTATCAGGAGAACTGGAGTCACACGCAGGTGGATGTCTTCTGCCCGCAGTGCGGATTCGGCAACCTCAGCTTCGTGACCAACGGGGCGGACTACCGGGTACGGGGCGTGGAACTCGCGATCGACGCACTGCCGATGCGTGGATTGTCGGTGCATGCGGCGGCGTCCTGGAACAGCGGCCAGCAGATCAACGCACCGCGACTGACGGACAACGTCAAGGGCAGTGCGAATTACGGCAAACCGATCACGGTGTACTACTCCGGCGGACAGGCGATCCCGGTCCCGAACGTATTCGGCGCGATCGGGACGCCGCTGGCGGACTCCCCTCCGTTCTCGGTGAACATGCGGGTGCGCTACGAGTGGGCGATGGGGGCGTATCTGCCATTCGTGCAGGTCGGCTTCCAGCACCGGGCACATTCTTATTCCCCGACCGGTGAGATCGAGACGGACATCCAGCCGTCCTGGACGACGTACGACGCATCGATCGGTGTGTCGAAGGGGCCGTGGACGGTCTCCGTGGTGGGCACGAACCTGACGAACGAGAACAAGAGTCTGTTCACCTCTCGCCGGCAGTTCATCCTCACCCAGACGCCGATGCGCCCGCGGGTCGTGGAGCTGACGTTCAGCTACCACTACTCCTCACGCTAGCGAGCGGCCGTGCTTGCCCGCGAGCCAGCACGCGCTGGCTCGCGGGCCGCTGATGCCGTAGCGCGGTGTTAGCGCGTTATCGGTATGAATTGCCCGAAGTCCGCGTGCCTGCCTGCCGGCTGGAGCGACTTGTTTGAAACGGGGCGATCAGGGAGTTGGGCCCCGCGGCCTTCCGGGCTCTCGCGCGTCGCTCGCGGTCGACCCAGAATCGAGGTCGCTACACCACCTACAGTCATCGGGGGAAAGCCGGCGTTGTCCAGCCACTCCCTCAGGTCGCTCAGCGCGCCGAGAAAGCACTGCGGAACCGGCTCGGTCACGAAAAAAAAGGCCCGACGGATGCGTCGCCACCGGTCGCGAACTTCGGCGAGGCTGGCTTCCCGCTCGGCGGGGTCCTCGAGGACATCTGCGCAACTCATGAGTGACCAGATCTGGCGGACTTTGAGCGCCGCCGGCGTGCGGCGAAGCTCCTCGATTTCAAAAGCGTTTGCC
>JAPTUI010000333.1 GCA_028067895.1 Pseudomonadota bacterium
AACCAGCTGTTGACTAAACAATTGGCCACAGATGATTTCTGGCCAAACTGCGGCGGTCGGACCGGTCCGCACCGCACGCTTGCCGTCCCCGGTTATCTGGCGTACAAAGGTAACCGTGCCGCAGGGCATGGGATGGGGCGCAACCGCGCCGAGTCCGGCCGCGCCCCTCGCGTGGCCGACTCATCCGCCACGGAGAAACGCCAATGACGGAACAGCAGTCGGATGCATTCATCTTCTTCGGTGCGACCGGAGACCTGGCCTTCAAGCAGATATTTCCCGCCCTGCGCGATCTGGTCCGCGACGAGGGTTTGAACGTTCCGATCATCGGGGTCGCCAAGGCCGGCTGGAATCTCGAGCAACTGCGGGCCCGCGCCAAGGACAGTCTCGATCAGCACGGCGGGGCCGATCCGGAAACGTTGCGCAAGCTGTTAGGGCTGCTGCATTACGTGGACGGGGATTACGCGGATCCGGCAACGTTTGCCCAGTTGCACCAGGAACTCGGCGCGGCGTGCCGGCCGCTGCACTACCTCGCCATTCCGCCCAACCTGTTCGCGACCGTGGTCGAGGGACTCGCCGCGAGCGGCATCGCCACCAACGCCCGCGTGGTGGTCGAAAAGCCGTTCGGTCACGACTTGGACTCGGCCGTCGAGCTGAACGCCATTCTGCATCGATGTTTTCCGGAGGAGTCGATCTTCCGCATCGATCACTACCTCGGCAAAGAGCCGGTACAGAACATTCTCTACACCCGCTTCAGCAATCCGATGTTCGAACCCATCTGGAATCGCACCTACGTGCGCAGCATCCAGATCACCATGGCCGAGAGCATCGGGGTGCTGGACCGCGGCCGATTCTACGATGGAACCGGCGCCGTTCGCGACGTGGTGCAAAACCATCTTCTGCAGGTTCTGGCGATTCTCACCATGGATCCGCCGACGGGCGAGAAAGCCGAGGCGGTGCGCGACGAAAAGGTCCGGTTGTTGAAGGCGGTTCGTCCGATCGCGACCGCCGACATCGTGCGCGGTCAGTACGCCGGATATCGCGCCGTGCCCGGCGTGAGCGCCGACTCCGCGACCGAGACGTTCTTCGCGGCCCGACTGTACATCGACACGTGGCGGTGGGCCGGTGTACCGATTTACCTGCGCGCCGGCAAGAAGTTGCCGGTCACCGCCACCGAGGTGTGGGTCGAGTTCGCCCGACCCCCACGCGAGACCTTCGGCGAGAACGTGCCCGCCGCCTCCGCCCACATGCGCATGCGCATCAGTCCCGATATCGAAATCGGCCTGGGTTTGCGGGTGAAGGAACCGGGCGAGCGCATGGCCGGCAAGGATGTCGAGTTGATCCTCACGCGCGCCGGCGCGGCGAATCGCCCCCCCTATCAACGGTTGCTCGGAGACGCGCTGCGCGGCATCGCTCAGCTTTTTGCGCGCGAGGATTTCGTCGAGGCGCAGTGGCGTGTGGTCGCGCCCATCCTCGGCGACGTGGCGCCGTTGCATTCGTACGCGGTGGGCACATGGGGACCGAAGGAAGCCGGGCGGCTGGTCGGGGCGGGCGACGTTTGGCTGAATCCTACGCCTCCGCCGAGCGCCTCTCCCGCCCACGGCACCGCGAGTGCGCGGTAGTTCGGCCCGGCGCGCCGAGGCTTGCTCACTGCCTCGAAAATCGCCGCCCGCCGCGCTCGAACGCGGTCCGGAAAACATGATCCCAGAGCGGGCTCGTCACGCCGTAATATCCAGGTCCGCCGGCCCCGGTAAGGGACGAGGCGTGATGCAGCCCATGCCAACGCCTGCGCCTCCCTAGCCAACCGTCGGCGCCCCGGCGGTGCAACGCGCCGTGCATGACCGAGTAGAGAAGATCGCCGAGTGTCACGCCGAAGGTGAACGCGCAAGCGGGCCACGCACCCAGGACCAGCCACGTCGGCAGGTAGATCAACGCGGCCATGAAGCCGACCGTGACGTACGTGGGCGACTGGATCCTCGCGCCGGGTCGCCGGTGATGTTCCGCGTGCCAGGTGCTGAACGGCTTCATGCCGTGCAAAATGAACCGGTGCAAGCCGTACTCCATGAGGCTCCAGGCCGCAAGACCCACGGCGGCGTACGCGAGGCTTGCCCACAGCGGTGCGGGCGGATCGCCACGCAGGAGCGCCGCCGCCAGAGCGACGCATGCACCGCCCAAGATGATGAAATCGAGACGATAGGCGGTCTTACTCTGCTCCAACGTGAACACTGGCGGCCACTCCCCGAACGAACGGGTCAGGATCCCGGCAACGACCAGCCGGATTTATTCACGATACTATAGCGGTGCGATCTAAGGCGCTCTGTGCGCATACGCACCGACTGCACGGGCAGGAGCGCGCAGGCTGCAAGTCCACTCGAGACATGCGTGCCGCTCGGTGCACCTTCCTTGGCGCGCAGCACAGGCGAAATCCGCCATGCCGTTGTCGATGGTCCTGAGTCTGTGTGCCGGGGTCTTCGCCGAGCGAATGCGCCGCCACGGAGCGAGCGGCAGCGACACCGACCACCTTCCAGGCCCGAGTTGCGCGGGGACAGGCCGGTCGCCATCGAGCGGCCGGCATGCACCAGCCAGCGGGCATCTTGACAAGAATACGGCGCATTGATTGCGGCGCCAATATCGGGAGATCTTCAATGACCGCCGAGCAAGCCCGGATTCACATGACCCCCAAGTCCTGGGGGCGCACCGACCTGCGGCCCTGGAACGGGTACCACGACCGGATGACGGCGATTGGCGAAGCCTCCTTCGAGCGCGCCGACCCGGCCGCTCGCCGCCCCGATCTGTCGTTGACGCTGCTTTTCACCCGCGAGCCGCCCCCAACTCAGGCCGACGCGGCCGCGGGATTCGCCCGCCCGATCAGTTTGGCGCACAGCTCATGTGCAGCGTGGTACGTACTCTCCGCCACCGCCGACGCCCGCATAGCCGTCGGCTCCACCCAAACACTTAGCTCGTCACAATTACGCACGAGCGTGCGTGATGGGTCGTTCGCCAATCGCGTGCAGTGGCAGCCGGCGCGAACGGGGGATTCGACTTTCATGCCGCCGGGCACGATCCATGCCATCGGTTCCGGTCTCGCCGTCGTCGAGATCCAGAGGAAATCCCGCGCGACGGCGCGGCAGCTCGACCCGCCCCCCGACGGCGCGATACCGGCTGAGACCGGGCGTCGGCTCCGGCGGCCGACATTCCCGCACAAACTGACAGCCGAGAGAACGGTACTCGTCGCCAATCCCGCCTTTATTCTTGAACGCATGACGCTAGCTGCAGGGGTTGCGCGTGAACTCGATGTTTGCGTGGAGACGTGGCTGTTCGTTCTCATGGGCTCCGGCCGAGTGGATTCGCTCGAGGTCACCGTGGGCAATGCCGTCCTTCTCGCCGCGGATCGCGCCAGCGTCCTTGTGGGCACACGGGGCCTGCAATGCCTGGTCGCTTATGCGCGCTCCGTCCCGGCGTCTTATCTGCTGCGGCGCATCAACAGCATGCGCGTGCCCGATCCGCAACCCAGTCCGCCGCGCACCGTGGTGCGCCTGCCGTCGGACTCGACTCTCCGGTCGAGTCCGGGCACGGCGAGACCGTGAGCGGCCCCAGCCGGTTCGCGCTGGTCGGCAATTCACTGCCGCGGCGTTGCGGCATCGCGACCTTCACCACAGACCTGCAACGGGCCCTGGAACAGTTGCCGGCATGCGCACAGTGCAGCATCGTGGCCATGAACGACGCCGGACGGAGCTACGACTATCCGGCCGCGGTCCGCCTGCAAATCGACGACCGCTCACTCCCCGACTACGCGAGCGCGGCCAACGCATTGAATCGATCCGGGTGTGATGTCGTTTCCCTGCAGCACGAGTTCGGAATATTCGGCGGTGAAGCCGGCAGCCACATCCTCGCGCTCACATCCCGTCTGACCGTGCCCCTCGTGACCACATTTCACACCGTGATCGAACGGCCCTCGCCAGCCCAACGCCGCGTCGTCGGCGAGATCGTCGCGGCATGCGCCCGGGTCGTCACCATGGCCGAGAAGGGCCGGGATCTGCTGCGCACCGTTTATCAGGTCGAGAGCGACAAGATCGAGGTCATTGCGCACGGAACTCCGGACGGCCCGTTCATCGATCCCGATGAGGCGAAGCACGCCCTCGGGTTCGCCGGCCGCCAGGTCATTCTGACTTTCGGTCTGCTCTCTCCCAGCAAAGGCATCGAGATCATGATCAATGCCATGCCCGAGATCCTCAAGAGCAACACCACGGCGGTCTACGTGGTGCTCGGCGCGACGCATCCCAATCTGGTCCGCGAGCAGGGTGAAACCTACCGCAACGGTCTCATGGCGCGGGTGCGCGCACTCGGCATCGACGAGCACGTCGTCTTTCTCGAGCGCTTCGTCGATCAGGCGACGCTGCTGCGTTTCATCTCTATGTGCGATGTCTACGCCACTCCCTATCTCAACGCAGCGCAAATGACTTCCGGCACCCTGGCCTACAGCTTCGGTCTCGGCAAGGCTGTCATCTCGACCCCGTACTGGCACGCCCGAGAACTGCTCGCCGACGGGCGTGGCGTTCTGGTTCCGTTTGGCGATGTAGGCGCGCTCGGCCGGGAAACCGCGGCGCTGCTGAGCGACGCGCCGCGACGGCTGGCCATGCGCCAACGGGCCTATGCGTCCGGCAGACCGATGATCTGGCCGAGAATCGCCGAGCGCTACCGCGCGCTGTTCGAGCAGGTGTCCGGCGACAACCCGCGCCACGACGCCGCGCACCGCAATCCGGGCAATGGCGCGGCGCGGCGTGTCGCTCAAGCCGTCTCCGCCAGCCCGCTCACCCACTTCGTGGCCCTCTGTGACGACACCGGACTGCTGCAACATGCCGTGCATGGCGTCGCCGACCGCGCGCACGGCTATTGCACCGATGACAACGCGCGGGCTCTGCTGCTCGCCGGCGCTCTGGACCGAGCCGGCGAGGCCTCCCTGCCGGAGGTGCTGACGAATCGGTTCGCCGCTTTCCTGCAGCACGCCTGGAACCCCGAGTGCAGGCGTTTTCACAATTTCATGAGTTTCGATCGGCGCTGGCTGGACGAGGCGGGATCGGAGGACAGCCACGGGCGAGCGCTGTGGGCCCTCGGCGAGTGCGCACGCAGCGATCACGACCCGGCGCGGCGCCGCTGGGCAGCGGCCTTGTTCGCCGCTGCACTGCCGGTGACGGAGCTATTTCAGTCGCCGCGCGCCTGGAGTTTCGTGCTGCTCGGGCTGGACGGCTACTGTAGCGTCTTCCCCGAGCATTCGGGCGCCCGGCACATCCGCGAGCGGCTGGCCAACCAGTTGCTCGAGAGTCTCGCCGCGGCCGAAACCCCTGACTGGGAGTGGTTCGAGGATGGGCTGGCCTATGACAATGCGCGCCTGCCGCAGGCTCTGCTCGTGACGGGACGCTCGAGCGGAGCCCGGCGCGAATACGCGGACTCGGGATTGCGCTCCCTGCGCTGGCTCATGCGCCTGCAGACAACGCCCGCGGGTCGCTTCAGACCTTTTGGCTCGAAGAGTTTCGGCGCCAAACGGTCGCACCCCCTGACGTTCGACCAGCAGCCGGTGGAGGCTGCCGCTTCGATCGGGGCGTGCATCGCCGCGTGGCACACCGACGGCGCGGATGCTTGGCGAGTCGATGCCGAACGGTCGTTCGCCTGGTTCTTCGGTGACAATGATCTGGCGGTGCCGTTGGTCGACCTCGACACCGGCAGCTGCCGTGACGGTCTTCATCCCGATCGCGCCAACGAGAACCGCGGCGGCGAATCGGCGGTTTCTTATCTGCTCAGTCTCACCGACATGCGCCAGTTCCACCGGTGCATGACAGCGCCTCCTATTCATCACGCACGGCCCCGGGCCGGCCGCGAAGACCACGCATGACAGTCACTCCATCCGCTCCCGCCCCCTCACCGTCCGTATCGCCCACCCCGCTGCTGAAACGTCAGGCACTTATCCTGCGACCTGATCCGTCGAGAGTGGTGATGCGTCACTTCAAGCCGAACATCGAGCCACGTGACCTTACGCCGACGGACTCGCGGCGCGTCTCGCACATCGTCGAGCGCGTCCTGGCGCTCGATCCGCAGGCGGCGCGCCGCCAGCTCGAGGAGGTCTTGGAGAACTTCGAAGGCCGTCACCGGTGTCTGCCCGCCACCTTCGAAACACGGGCCGACGCCATCGAGGTGGGTCACTCTGTGCATGCGCCGCTCACCCAAGTGCAGCGCCAGCTGATCGGCGCCTGCTTCCTGCACGAATACTCCTTCGAGGCTGCGGCACTGTTCAATCCCAGCATCGTCGCGCACCCAGACCAGACCGCTGTGCCCAGCGGCGCTCGCCGCATCATACTCAGTCTGCGCGCGGTCGGCGAAGGTCATCTGTCCTCGATCACCTTCCGCACCGGCGTGCTCGCAGCCGACGGCACCGTCGCGATCGATCCGACCGCGCGCTTGGCGTCGATTCCGACTCTGCACCGCGTGATCTCCGGTTCGCACAGCGATTGTATCGAGGTGACGTTCGAGCACGACGGGGACATCAGCGAACGGGTCCTCTTCCCCGTCACTGCCGCGCAGTCGAACGGCATTGAAGACGCCCGGTTCGTCGAGTTCAACGACGACGGCGTCAGGACATACTACGCGACGTACACGGCGTATAACGGGCGTGCGATCCGTTCGGAGTTGCTCGCGACGGAAGATTTCACGCGTTTCACGCTGACACCACTCGCCGGGACGGCGGCCTGCAACAAGGGCATGGCCCTCTTTCCGCGCAGGATCAATGGTCGGTACGCCATGATCGGACGACAGGACAATGAAAACCTGTATCTGCTCTATTCGGACGACCTGTACTTCTGGCAGGATGGTATCACGCTCCTCGAGCCGAGATTCCCTTGGGAATTCGTCCAGATCGGCAACTGCGGAGCACCGCTCGAACTCGACGAGGGCTGGCTGCTGCTCACCCACGGTGTCGGACCGATGCGGCAATATTGCATCGGTGCCGCTCTGCTCGACAAGGACGATCCCGCGAAGGTCCTCGGTCGCCTGTCCGAACCATTGC
>JAPTUI010000622.1 GCA_028067895.1 Pseudomonadota bacterium
CGCTGAATCGCGGGACACTCGGGAATGAGGCAGCGGGAACTCCTTTCGGGGACACACAGTGATGATGCGCAGCTCCCGTGGTGCTGCCAAGCCCGCGCACACCGTGCCGCATCGTGCGCCGCCTTTTCTGCGCAGGCTCATCTGTGAAATGCAACCGCATCCAGCCTCTTTCAGCGGATCCATTCCCCATTCTGTCGGGGGGGTCTCGCTATCACATTTGAGCCTGCGTCATTCATGAGACACGCGCCACTCCGTCTGATCAGGTCAGTTATGTGAATATGAATCAGCAGATACACCAAACAGGTGGTCAGAACTGGTTCGCAGTGATCGCATTCGTGCATGACCCTTGTGTCCTGACAACATCTGAGTGTTCCGGCGAGACGATTCCTCGCCGACACCGCACCGAGCGAGCACGGGATGGGCATCCGCTCGGACAGGTTGGGAGATGAACATGTTTGAGTCAATCAGGTCCGCCACGCGGACAAACGTGGCAGGGGTGCTCCTTCTGACCGCATCGTTTGCGCCGCAAGCCGCCCCTCAGCTGCAATCCGGTGTGCCAGCAACACCTACCGCGCAAAGCGCTCTCGCGAAGATGCAGGCATTCGAGGTGAAGGCGGAGTACTACGCGAAGAAGGCGGCATACTATCGGAACCGCGCTCGTGCCAATCTTGACGGCAAGCACGAAATCACGTGGCTTACACTCGCTAATCGCTGTGATCAAGAAGCCGAGCACTATCGTCGGCTGGCGGTGCGCGAGGCACGCAGTTTGCCTCCTCGCTGAGTGAGCAAAACGCGATCGGAAGATCCCTGGCCGCCGGGTTGCAGCGCGAGAGAGCGTGAGCGCGCCCGGCTTCCCCAACGGTCTTGCCAAAGAATGCGACTGGCCCTGCGGCTCTGCGTGTCTATGAATTTGATGTGGTCTATCCAGCACAGCAGGACAGCTGCTTCACGTCCTTCGAGAAGGTCTGCGCTGCGAGCTTCAATCCCTCGACCATCGTCAGATACGGAAAGAGCTGGCTCGAGAGATCAGTGACGGTCATGCGATGGTGGATGGCGAGTGCGGCCGCCTGATTCAGCTCCCCAGCCTCTGGCGCGACCGCCTGGACGCCGAGCAGTCGGCCGGTGCGGGCCTCGGCGACCATCTTGATGAAGCCGCGGGTGTCGAAATTCACGAGTGCGCGCGGCACATTATCGAGTGTGAGGGTGCGGCAGTCGTTCTCGATGCCCTGGTGGTACGCCGCCTGCTCGCTGAAGCCCACGGTGGCGACCCGCGGGTCGGTGAAAATCACTCTCGGCAGGGTGGTGAGGTCGAGCGTCGCGTGGCCGCCGGTCATGTTGATCGCGGCGCGGGTGCCGGCGGCTGCGGCGACGTAGACGAATTGCGGCTGGTCGGTGCAGTCGCCAGCGGCATAGATGTCCGGGGCGCGGGTCCGCATGTCGGAGTCGACCTGGATGGCCCCTTGATCATTGAGGGCGACGCCAGCGGCTTCGAGCGCGAGGCTGCGCGTATTGGGCGCGCGGCCGGTGGCGATCAGCAGACGCCCGGCCCGCCACTCACGGCTCGGGATCGTCAGCACGAATCCCCCGTCTCGGTGGGTAATCGGACTGGCCTCAGTGTGTTCCAGGACCTCAATGCCCTCGGCGCGAAAGGCGGCCGTTAGCGCCTCACTAATGGCGGGACCTTCGCGGAAAAGCAGTGTGCTGCGCGCGAGGATCGTGACCCGGTTGCCGAGCCGCGCGAAGGCTTGTGCGATTTCCACGGACACGACAGACGAGCCAATCACGGCAAGGCGCTCCGGAATGCCATTGCTCGCCAACGCTTCGGTCGACGTCCAGTAGGGGGTGTCTTCGATGCCGGGAATGGGCGGCACGGCCGCACTGGCTCCCGTGGCGATCAGACAGCGATCGAAGGCCACCATTTGCTCGCCGCCTGCATTCAGCCGCACTGTGAGGCTGTGGCCGTCCCTGAAGCGAGCTTCGCCGTGCAGCACTGTGATATGGGAATTACCGGCGAGCACGCTCTCGTATTTGGCCTGGCGCAGCTCATCGACCCGCGATCGCTGCTGCTCGAGCAGCCGCTCGCGCAGGATGGTGGGGGCGTAGGCCGATGTCGAAGGGGCTCACCCGGCGTAAATGGGCAATGTGGGCGGCGCGGATCAGGATCTTCGAGGGCACGCACCCGACGTTGACACAGGTGCCCCCGAGGGTGCCACGCTCGATCAGAGTGACGCGCGCGCCGTCCTCCGTGGCCTTCAGCGCTGCCGCCATCGCCGCTGCGCCGCTGCCGAGGATGGCAATGTGCAATCCCCTCGCGCCGTGGCCAGACATGGTTGTCGGCGGCACAGATTCCCGTACGGCACCGCGAAATCCGCCCTGGGCTTGCCGGGACGGTGTGTCGGTCACCCTCGCCCGATAACCGAGCCCGGTCACCGCGACAATCAAGGCGTCCGGCGAGACACCCGCGTCGAGGGCGACTCAGGCGCTGCCCTGGGCGTAGGACACTTCGGCCGAGCGCACCCCCGGGACCTGCTCCAGCGCATGTTTGACGTGGGCGGCACAGGACTCGCAGGTCATGCCGGTGATGTCGAGCTGTGTCATAAGGGCGGTTCCCCCTCAAGTCCCCGAGAGTCTAACCGATTCACCCGTTCGCCGACGGTTGACATGTCGGCGCGGTACAGCGTCGCACCGGTGGCGAGACCAGATCCCACACCGACACAGCGAGCATGAAGGCGAGCCCGACGTAAAGTAGCGGAGCCGTCCCGATATGAGCGAATCGCATCAGGAGCGCCGCCGAGAGCACCAGCAGTGGCCCAATGACACCGAGTACGAGGCGCCGAGTCTGGCGGTGACTCCGCCAGCCGAGCGCATTCGCGGCGAGCGCAAGCAGCGCAAAGATCGGAATGAGTGTGGTGATGAACAGACTTTCCCAGCGTGTGAGGAATCCAAGGCCGATCGCCGCGCCGAAACTGGCGAGCGCCGGGAAACAGGCCGCGCAGCCCATCGCTGAGATGAAGGCGCCAAGAAATCCTGCTTTGTCCGCGATTCGTGTGGCGAGTGCCATGGGGTGTTCTCCTCGTTGCGGTGCCGAGCAGGTTATCGCTCGACCGTTGACGGATAACCTGCGTTGCGGGTCGCCTGCGTCAGCGCCGCGACGGTGGTCTTCGAGTCATCGAACGTTACGATTGCGTCCTTCTTCGCCAGACTCACCGCGATCTTACCGATGTCAGGGACTTTCGAGAGCGCTTCTTTGACCGTTACGGGCGCTTTGCATGGTCGGAATGGCCAGTGTGACGTTTCGGGTGGTGGCCATACCGGAGCGACGATGTCTGCGCGCGCAAGTGCGGCAAGCGGCTTTTTCATGACGAACTCCTCACTTCAATGGAACAGGCGGCTTCAATAGAACAGGGGTGCGGCGTACGGGAAGGCGAATGCGACCAAAACCAACGTGGCGACGCACCAGAAAATGACCTTGTAGGTGGTCCGGGCGCGCGGCATGGTACAAACCTCATCGGGCGTGCAGGCGCGCGCCGGCCCAAAAATGCGCCGCCACGCGAAGAACGAGGCGATCAGCGCGGCGCCGAGGAAGAACGAGCGGTCGGGCTCGAGCCGCGTCAAGTTGCCGATCCAGGCACCATCCACGTCCAGCAGCACGAGAACGAGCGGTTCGAGACAGTAGGACGAGCCCAGCACCGCAGCCGGCCCGCCGAGGACGAGGTTTTCCATTCTGACCGCGGGGTGTTGGGCCGGGGTTTCTCCGCGCATGCAGTGCCTCTTGCGGATTCCGAGATTGGGGTACCTTAAGACCGTACCCGACTACGGAGTCAATGTGCCAGAGTCCTATACGATCGGCGCGCTGGCACGACAGATCGGCGTCAATGTGGAGACGGTCCGTTACTACCAACGCCCGGGCCTCATCGGGGAGCCGCGCCGCCCGCCAGGTGGGATCCGCCGCTACGGCCCCGAGTACGTGCCAATCAGATCGGCGTGCTTCTTCTGCCCGGCGAGCAAGCACTGGGAGCTCTTCTGGCTCGGCAGCGCATCATCCGGAACTCTTCGAGTGGGCACTCGCGATCGAGCGGGTGGCCCTCACCGGGCGGCACAGCCGGTTCGATGCGGTGGAGTTCGGCGCGGACTGGGAGGACCTGGTGCGAAACGCCGAGCGCTTCCCAAGCTCG
Source organism: Pseudomonadota bacterium (assembly GCA_028067895.1). GTDB lineage: Bacteria > Pseudomonadota > Gammaproteobacteria > Steroidobacterales > Steroidobacteraceae > 13-2-20CM-66-19. The sequence continues at coordinate 4,176 of JAPTUI010000622.1, forward strand.
AAGACGACGGTCGGGCTCGGATGCTCGTTCGCCTGGAACCACTGGGCGCGGGTGAACGGTGTCGTCGACGGGGATTTCAAGGTGCGCCTGGTATTGACGGATCACCGTAAGATGAACGATCGGTTACCTCAGCACCGAACCAGCCGCAAGAGCTGATCGATGGCCGCAATATTGCTACGTGCCGCATCGAACATCGCTCGGCTAAAATTCCGATCAAGCACACCTTCTCGACTTGCTGGCGAGCCGAATCGGGCCTCAAAGGCTGCCTTGTTGTCTCGCGTTGATCGATGCGCTCGCTCACCCGCGACCTGCAGCAGGACCGCTTCCAGGCATGGATCATTCTCGATCGGTACGATCGAGTGCTGCTGTGCCAGGCGGCGCTCGCGGTCACCCCAGTGCCGATCGGTGTCCACGAGCACGCCGTACTCGTCGAACTCCGTCGACGGTTTCAGTTCCAGAGCTAGGCGCAGGGCTCCGGCACCCCCGTGGCCATGAGAGTTGCGGCGCTGCAGGGTCGTCCCGCAGTTGCGCGGCAAGTACAGGTCGCGGATGAGTCGTGCTAACCGATCCTCCGCGTCGCCCTCGCAAACCAGCAAGACAGTAAAGTGAGTTCGACGCACGTCGAGTCACATCCGGGGGACGGCGCCGTAGGTGCCAGCAAGGTACTTCGCGACTCGATTCTCATCGACCCGTACGCCCTCCATCGAGTCGAGCCGCCATGCAGAGCTGTCGAGACCGTCCTTCTCTACCAGCATGATTTGCGACTTCTGTAACTGCCGCATGACCTCAGCGGCGTGACACGTGAAGATGATCTGCGCGCCGTGAGGATTCGTTTCCTCCCAGGCGAAGAGATCTAGGATCGCCTCCATCGTGTGCGGGTGCAAATCACTGTCAAGCTCGTCGTATGCGATTAGCCCGCCGAACTGCAGTACCGGCAGAAACTGCGTGAGCAGTGCAAAGGCAGTCTTGGTGCCACTGGATTCATGAAGGAATGGCAGCAAATGCGCGCGGTTCTGCGAATCATGGTGCACGCCGAATGCATACCATTCCTTCTTTGTCTCGCCGGTGGGACTGGGCGTTTCGATTTCGCGCACAGTCACGTCCGCAAGGCCAAAGTCCCATTTGGCCAGCAGCTCCGGAAGGAGCTTGTGGAGTTCGGGGGCGCGAGCATATTGCTGCACGCATTGCTGAACCGCGTAATCGTGCGGCTGCCACCAGCGACCACCCACGAACATGTTCGATGCGAAAGAGAAGCCGACAATTTCCTGGGCGAATGCGACACCGTATTGCGCAGCCCACGAGATAAGGGAAACGTTGGGACGGGCGCTTTCAGCCTGAGTCTGATCCAGGCCGAAGCCGTCCTGAATTACCTTGTACTTGTTGTCGAATGTCCGGCGTCGATCAAAGATGGCGTGCCATTGGCCCCTGCGAACTTTTCGCTCAAGTGATTCCGCGAGCACGTGAGATGTCGTGGTGCTAAGGCGATAGCGCAACAGCGTCTCCGGCTGCCGCGCATCCAGAATGACCTCAAATTCGGTCGCATCCGCCGGGGCATTGAAATGAGGCGTCAAGGGGATCGTGCTTTCTGGAGGTACGTTGAACGAGGAGCGTACGAACCAAGCGAGGAAAGCTAGAGGTTGGATCAGAGAGCTCTTGCCCGAAGCGTTTGCGCCGAGGACCGCCATCGCAGTCGTCAGCCGCTGCTTCGAGAGTGGAGACACACGGTCCCAGCCGTTCACCGCATCCTTTTCGGTAAGCGTGAGCGGAACTTCCACCCGTTCGCGGAAGCTACGGAAATTTGAGAAGGCATAAGAATGAAGCATAGTGCGCACTGTCAGACGAGATGTCGATCAAGTGTACACGAACCACCGGTCCCAAAGCGCCAGAAGTGCTTCACATAATCGAAAGTTCGTATGATATTCATCAGTTAGTCGCGCCAAAGGCCTCGCAACGAGGGGGATCGGGGTTGCGCTTCAGCCGGCAAGCGTGACGTACAACGTAGCAGTTCGTAGTTGCGGATGACTTGTTTCAGATATCGCCGCCCTATCGGCGCGGCCCGGGGAGTTCTCGGCAGTGTTCGCCGATCGAGCCCTCTGGTTGGCGAGGACAACGCGCTCGATTCACGCGGTTGCGGTGCGGGAGAGGACAGCCCGCGGCAGCTTGCGACGGATCGCCTGAGATACGCATTCCGCCGAGGGCCCACCCTCGGCGGATTTTTCTTGCCCGCCCCGAAGTGACCGTCACGTTCTTCAGTACTTCTGCGGTGCGCGGTAGATGCGGGCAATCTCGGCGGCTACCCTCTTCAGACGCGCATCAGTCGAGTCGGCGATCTGCACATCGTTGCGGATCGCTTGGTTGACCTGTGGCAGCAGCGCGCGAAAGGCGGCGAGTCGTGCCGCCGGTACGAGTGAGGCCCGCGCGGCGTGCCTGCAGGTGCTTACGCAGGACTTCGGATCCGAGGTGTAGCGGCACGCGGCACGCATGGCGCTCAGGGCGGCTTTGAACTTGATCGGCGCTTCGGTGAGCATCTGAGCGATGGCAGCACGTTTCTCGCGCCCGAGGCGCTGCACGGACTGGGTTACGGTCATCGCCTGTTCGCGAAAATACGCGTCGTTGCTCACGGTGATCGCGCATTCCTGCCATCGCCACTCGGGAACGCCCCTGGCGGCGAGCGGGCGGATCGTTGCGAGGCATGTGTCGTAGAACTTCGCCTTGCGCTGCCAGTACGTGCGCGCATTGACCTGGTGAGCGATGCGCGCGCGACCCCACGGGAGGTACTGCGCAATGGCGGCATTGAGCTGCTTGACATAGCCGAGTGCGTTCGTCAGGCGGCGCTGGGCTCCTCGCACCGTGTTGAGGTGGGC
>JAPTUI010000308.1 GCA_028067895.1 Pseudomonadota bacterium
ACGGCCGCGGCCATCTGCGGCGTCGAGACGCTGGCCATCGGCGCCTGGATGATCGGCCAGTCGATCTGGAGCAGCTCGAGCAGGCGGCGGGTTGCCTCAGGGGTGTGCATGGAGACGCTCGCGCGGGGTAAGGATCGCAAGCGCACGCGCCGTCACGAGCGGCTCTGGCGCAGCCGCAGCAGCCGCTCGGCCGGAAATCGAGCGGCGAGCCAGACCGTGGCGACCCCGGCACAGACGCCCCAGCCGACTTCGCTGACGCGCGCGATGAGCATCTGCTCGGCGCTGCCGGCATGCGGCACCAGGAGAATGATCGTCGCCGTAATGCCCGCCAGGCGGCTCGCAGAGCCCATGTTGAGCGCCCAGCACACGATGACCGAGAGCACGACGGCGGTCGAGTATGCCGCGAGATCGTGGCCCAGTGCCAGAAGTGCGCCGATCCCGGAAAGCCCCCCGATGGCCGCACCGACGAACTGATCGCGCGCAGTGGACCGGGTGGCCTGAAACTCCGTTTGCACGACGGCGATTGCCGTGATGGCGCTCCAGAAGCTCTCGCTGAGCCCCACGGCGCGGGCCGGAAGATAGGCGATGAGCGCAGTGCACGCCGAGAGGATGCCGAGGTGGGCCCCCGCGGCCATGCGACGCACAAATGGCGTGGTCCGACGCAGCTCGAGTAAGCGGATGTTCAGATCCGTGACGGCCGAGCGCTCCGGACTGTAATGGTCGGCGGGCGCATGCGAGAGGTGTGGCATGGCAAAGTCCCCAGGGGGCTGAACGCCCGACGGATGTCGCTCGGCATTGCTCGCGACGCTGAGCGAACCTCGCAACGGCGCAACCATGCGCCTGGAATTATAGAGTTCGCGCTGGCGCTGCGCTCAGGAAATCGCTCGAGCGCGCACAGACGCCGGGCATGGGCTTCGCGCATCAAAGGGGGCTGCGCCGCGGCCGAGCTCGGGACGCCGTACGTCGCATCGGTGCGTGTGTCGATATGCACCACAGGAGTGTCGCGGTATGTGGACGCGTGTCGGCGGGGGTGTGATGCGTGAAGAGGATGCGATGGAACCTGACCGTGATCTGGCCGTCGAACCGAGGTAGAGCTGCTCTGCGGCGGCTATGCCGAGCCACGGTCACGATCGTGCTGTGGCATCGGATCGCACCAGTGCACGGCAACAGCGCGCCGTCGGGCCGCACATTTACCACCGACCGCATGCAGGAGAAGGATGGCGCGTCGCAACGACCTGGACGCCCTGCGGGGTACATTTTTGCTGTTGATGGCGGCGGTGCATCTGCCCACCGCGCTCAGCCCGTATGCGAACGAGCCGTTCGGCTATGCCTCGGCCGCTACGGGCTTCGTATTTTTGTCGGGATTTCTGGTCGGGGTCATCTACACGCCGCTGAGGGTTCAGCGTGGCCTCGACTACGTGCGCGGCCGGCTCTTGCATCGGGCCCGCACGCTCTATGGCTACCACCTGCTGCTGCTCGCGTTGATTTTCAGTGCGGCGGTGGCCGCGGTCCGTTGGTTCTCCAGCGCATCGCTCTACGATTATCTGGAAGTGTTCTTCCATCATCCCCTCTGGGCGCTCGCCAGCAGTCCGCTGCTCATCTACAAGCCGCCCCTGCTCGACATCCTGCCGATGTACATCGTGTTTCTGCTCGTGACGCCGGCGATCCTGAGCGCTGGCGAGCGCATCGGCTGGTGGGCCGTTCTCAGTGGTTCGGTCGTGGTGTGGCTGTTCGCACAACTGCACGGGGCGCGTCTGCTGTATGGTTGGGTGTCCGGCGCCGGGGTGCCGCTGCCGCTCGATGCATTCGGCGCATTCAACTGGTTCGGCTGGCAGCTCATCTGGGTATCGGGCGTGTGGATCGGCTCGGGGCAGCACCGGTGGGCGAGCGCGGACCTGCGCTGGACTCGCGCGCCGCTCGTTCTGGCGAGCGCCGCGGCAATCGTCGTCGTATTTCTCATCTGGCGCCATCATGCCGCGGTGCTCTCCGTGCAGGTCACGGATCGCTCGGCGCTGGTCGACAAGTGGAAGCTCGGCCCGCTGCGAATCCTCGATGCCGTGGCGCTCGGCCTCGTACTCACCCCGACGCTGTTGCCACTGCTGCGCCGGGCACGCGTGAAGGTGCTCGAATTGCTGGGCCGCAACTCCTTGCAGGTCTTCGCCGCGCACATTCCGGTGTGCGTGCTCGCCGATGCGCTGATCGGACCCCCGCGGGCCCATGGGCCGAGCGCGCTCGCGCAGGTCCTGATCGTCGCGCTCATGGGGGTGGTGATGTTCGCGGTCGCTTGGCGCGCCGATGCGGTCCATCGGTCCCGGCACTCGAGCAGCCCGGTGCGCCTCGAGCGCGAGTCCGTGATCACCGAACGGGGTCATTGATGCCTAAGCCGCTGAATCTGAGCTGTTTTGCAGCGCTGCGTCGCCCAAAGGAGACGCGGCGCGGTCCCCGACAGGGCGTGCCGCGGTGCAAGCGCTCGTGCGCCAACTCGTGCAGCGCGTCACAGGCGATGCGATCGGTATGGACTATGGTTCATGCATGTGCGAGCGATACGTACTGCCGGAACAGGATCTGGTCGAGCGTGAACTTGCCCCCCAGTGCAGGTGGTGGCGCTTCTCGGCGAGTTTCAACGTGGCGCCCACCCGGTACGTCCCGGCGGTGCGTCTCTATGCCGACCAGTCTGAAGCCGTGATGATGCGCTGGGGACTGACCCCGGCGTGGGCCAAGGGCGACGCGTCGGCCGGTCTGTGGCTGCGTCTGGCGGTTGGATCGCTCGAGGACAGTCCGCTCTTTCGCGGTCCGTGGCTCAACAGCCAGCGCTGCATTCTGCCGTTCGCCGGGTTCTACACCTGGCGCTTGACCCCGGCGGGGTACCGCCAGCCCTATTTCGTTCACGCCAATGATCGCGCCGTGTTTGCGGTGGCGGGCATTTGGGACCGGACCGAGACGGAAGACGGGGACGTGATCGAGGGCTGCACGATCCTCACGGTGCCCTCGTGTGCGCCCATCGAATCGATCCAGAGCGCCACGCGCGAGATGCCGGCGATCATCGCGGCCGAGGACGTCGAGACCTGGTTGCGCGGCACCCCGGTCGAGGCGCGTGCGCTGCTCAGAACGGCCCCGGAGGCACTGCTCGCCAGCCACGCGGTCAGCCCACGCATCAATTCGTTGGACTGCGACGATCCGGAACTCGTGCGGGCGGTCGGGCAATTCACTCCCCGGATATCGGCCACCGCGAGCGCCCGGCTCTAACTCGAGCGCCCGCTGCGGGCGCCTCTCACTCGCAGGCTTCGCGGCCGGCCTGGCGCCGGCGGGAACGACTGGCCTGCACAAGCTCCGGGCCGATCAGGCCTCGATACCGGCCGGCACCGGATAGCCCGCCCGGGGCAGCAGCACCCGGCGCAGCGGTCCGGTCATCACCGTCGTCACCACCGCCATGACGACCAGCATCGTGAAGACCTTCTGCGGGATGAATCCGAGATCGAAGCCGATGTTGAGCACGATCAGCTCCATCAGTGCCCGCGTATTCATCAGCGTGCCGAAGATCGTCGCTTCCAGCGGATTGAAACGGCCGGCACGCGCGGCCAGGTAAACCGGGATCATCTTGCCGAAGATCGACGCGGCCAGGATGAGCGTGAGCCACGTCCAGTCCGATGCGCTGGTCAGGCCGAGCACATTGGTGCGCAGCCCGGTGTACGTGAAGAACACCGGCAGAAAGAACACGAGCACGAACTTCCCAACCTGGGCTCGCCATGCGTCGACGAATGGTCGGTCGCGGTGAAAGAGCAGCCCCGCGAGGAAACCACCGAAGATGGTGAAAATCCCGAGCTTCGAGGTACACAGACCCACGGCGAAGATCAGACAGATGACCACCGTCATCAGGTTGGGCGGCACGTGACCGTCTTTGACGGGCATGCGCACGAGCAGCCAGCGGCACACGCGGCTCAGCCCCAGCCACGCAACGGCCCCGAGCAGGGCGATGCCGCCGATTTGCACGGCAAGGCCGGTAGTCGAGAATCGCGCCGAGGCGTACGCAGAGATCCCCGCCAGCAGCACCCAGCCGGTCACGTCGTTGGCGGCCGCAGCCGCGATGGCCACGACCCCGACCTCGGTGTGCGTCAGGTCGAATTCACGCAGGATCCGGCCGAGGATCGGCACGGCGGTGATCGCCAATCCCACGCCGACGAACAGGCTGTAGGTGAGCGGATCGATCGAGGGGGCGAAGTGGTGCGCCGACAGTTCACCGATCCCGAATCCCAACCCGAACGGGACGCAGATCGACGCCGCGGCAATCGCGAGTGCGGCATTTCGATTGCGCGCCTGCGTGAGGTGCCCGAACTCGAAGTCCGCACCGATCTGGAACATCAGCAGTACCAGGCCGATCTGGCTGATGATGGTAATGGGCACAGAGGTGCCGGCACCGAACAACGCCATCGACGTGGCCGGAAAGAAGTGCCCGAACAACGAGGGCCCGAGCAGCAGCCCGGCAATGATTTCCCCGATCACGCCCGGCTGTCCGAGGCGGCGCAGCACCTGATTGCCGATGCGCGCCACGGCGATCATGACGATCAGTTGCACTAAGACGCTGGAAAGCAGATGTTCCGTCTGGTCGACCGCTGAATGCATGCGTGCGGATCCCCAGCGCACTCGCAAGCAGCGCCCGCGAGGACGCCGCGCTCAGGCGCATAAAAATAGCAAATTTGGGTTTCCGGCACGGCCCGCGAGCGCGTGCGGTAGTATCAGTATGAACGGGGTAGGGGGCTTCAGGCAAGACCGTGAACGACAGGCGAATTCGCAGCCTGGTGATCGTCGGGGGCGGTACGGCGGGCTGGATGGCCGCGGCCGCACTCGCCAGGGCCTTGGCCGGCATGAACGTGCAGATCCGGCTGATCGAGGCCACCCGCATCGAGCCGATCGGGGTGGGAGAGGCAACGATCCCGCCAATCATGGACTTCATCCGCCAGCTCGGCATCGACGAGAACGACCTGGTCCGACAGATCAAGGCGACCTTCAAGCTCGGCATCGGCTTTCGTGACTGGACCCACCCGGGGGACTTTTACTTTCATCCCTTCGGCCCGGCCGGACCGGGAATCGGCCACCTCCCGTTCCAGGCGTACTGGCTGAAGATGCGCCTGGAGGGCAAGGCGCAGCGTCTGGAGGAATACTCGATTCAGGCGTCCGCGGCGCTGCGGGGGAGGTTTTCCCGACCCGTGCATGCCCCCAATACGCCGCTGAACAAGCTGACCTATGCATTGCATTTCGATGCCGGCCGCTTCGCGCAGTACCTGTGCGGCTTTGCGCAGAAGCACGGTGTCCTGCGCACCGAAGGCTATGTCCGGCACGTCGCACTACGCGACGAGGACGGTTTCGTCGATTCCCTCACCCTCGAGTCAGGCGAGCAGGTGCACGGCGATCTGTTCATCGATTGCAGCGGATTCCGGGGCGTGCTCATCGAGGAGGCGCTGCGCACCGGGTACGAGGACTGGAGCGCGTGGCTGCCCTGCGACCGCGCCGTCCTGGTGCACAGTGAGCGCAACACCCCACCGAACCCCTATACCTTGGTGAGCGCACGGGAGGCCGGCTGGCAGTGGCAAATCCCGCTGCAGCACCGTGACGGGAACGGTTACATCTACAGCGGCGAATACTGCACCGATGAGGCGGCGCACGCGCTGCTGCTCGGCACACTCGCCGGGCGCGCCCTCAGCGAGCCGGTGACGCTGCGTTTCCGGCCCGGGCGGCGCAAGGCTGCGTGGAATAAGAACGTACTCGCCCTCGGCCTCGCCGCCGGCTTTTTAGAGCCGCTCGAAGCGACCTCGATCCACCTGATCCAGCGCGGCATCGCCATGCTGCTGAAGTTCTTTCCAGACCGGGATTTTTCCCCCGCCGACGTCGCTCGATACAATCGCACGCTGGAAGCGGACTTCAGCGGCGTGCGTGATTTTCTGCTCCTGCATTACCGTCAGACCGAGCGCGACGGGGCGTTCTGGCGGCACTGTCGCGATCTTCCACTCACCCCGAACCTGCGCGAGAAGATCGAGCTGTTCCAGGGTCATGGACGACTGCTGCGCGAAGAGAACGAAATATTTCCGGTGCTCAGCTGGCTCGCCGTCCTCGTCGGGCAGCGGGTCCTGCCGCACCGCGCCGACCCGTTGGTCGACGGGGTGGATGCGAGCAAGATCCAGGCGCGCCTCGAGCAACTGCGCGCTTCGGTCCGCGAGAGTGTTGAGACCATGCCCACGCATGGGGAGTTCATCCAATCCGGCTGCGGACTGTGATCGAGTTTGCCCAGATTCACCTTCCAACAAAGCCAAAATTCTGAACCGAACACTGAAATTGATGATGATCCTCATGCTCGGCTGCGGGCTGACTGGCGCCCAGGGTGCCATAGCTCAACAGACACCCCCTGGCGTGACGGTGCAGGTCGTGGTTCTGTGTGCCGATGCGGCCGTTCGCCAATCGCTCCAAGCAGCACTGCAGCACGACTTGAACACGGACGGCTATGGGCGAGGAAAGCCTTGGCCGATGCTGCGCATCTTCGTAGACGCCATTCAGGATGTGAACAGCCCCAAGAACCCGCATGGCTGGACCTTTGCCGTCGCTCATGCGTTCTTTCAGCCACTGCTCGCAGCGGCCGCGCATCTGGTCAAAGCAAAGCATCCTCCCGCGCCCAACGGTCCGATCGGACATCTCGTCAGTCTGCTCCTTGAATCCCAAGGCACCCTGACTTACATCAACGTCATCGAAATCGATCATCTCGATCAGAGGAAGATCACGCTCCTTGCCGGAAACATCATCAATAGCTTCAGCAAGCGCTGGCCGCCGCATGGCTCACTCAGACGGAAGCCGAAGCCATTGCCGTAGTTGGCAGGTGGCCGGCCCGATGTCATGAAGGCTTCGCCTCGAAATCCGGGGGCGCGAGGGATACGTGGCCGCTCGCCGGCTGGGAGTTGAAGACGAGGTAGTCGTAGTTACCGTCGGAAACGTGGACCGTGGGCGAGCTGATGCTATAGTTGTACCACAGGATCTCGTCCCCGGCGGAGTTC
>JAPTUI010000246.1 GCA_028067895.1 Pseudomonadota bacterium
ACATCGAGCTCTCCAGTCTGATCAACAACGGCGACTTGTCGCAGAACCTGGCGCTGAAGCCCGGTGATGTGATCGTGGTCCCCGAGTCGATTTTCTAGGCAAAGGGTACGGCATGGCAAGCGGTTCCCTCTTCTCCGACGTCGCGGTCATCGAGGATCAGCTCCGTGGCATGTGGCGCTTCAGATGGCCGGCGCTGATTGCGGCATGGTCCGTGGCGCTCGTGTTCTGGGCCGTCATTTTCCTGATCCCGAACAAGTATCAGGCAAGCGCCAAGATCTTCGTCGATTCGGGCACGACGCTCAGCCAGGCGACCAAGGGCATCAGCCTGAATAACAACGCCCAGGATCAGCTCGATCGCATGACCGCCGAACTGCTCGGTACTCCACAGCTGCGCAAGGTCGCCAACGAGACCAATCTCATGGCCGGCGCGATCACCGGCCAGCAGCAGATGGGAGTGATCGACGGGCTGCGGCAGAGCATTTCCGTCGTCGCCGACGCGAAGCAGACCCGCAATGCGCCGACTCTGTACACCATTACTTACACCGATCCGGACCGGGCGCGCAGCGTGCAGGTCGTGGACGATCTGCTCAACGAGTTCGTCGAGGGCTCGCTGACGAACAACAGTGAGGGTTCGCACCAGGCCGAACAGTTTCTGGCGCAGCAGATCGGGCACTATGGGCGGGTGCTGTCTGCCACCGAGCAGCGGCTCGCGAATTTCAAGAAGCGAAATCTCGGCCTGTTGCCGAACGAGCAAGGCGATTATTTCTCGCACCTGCAGGCCGCCGATAGCGCCCTGCGGCAACTGCAGCAGAATCTCTATGTCGCCCGGCGTGAGCGCGACGCGCTCGCGCAGGAGCTGAAGTCCGGCCAGCAGTTCACCAGCACGACGCCTGCGGCTCCGGTGAGCGCAGCGGGCGCCGAAGTCCTCGACACCGAGCAGCAGATCGGGCAGCTCGAGCAGCGGCTCAGTCAGATGCTGCTCAAGTACACCGAGAAATATCCGGGCGTGATCGAGCTGCGGCAGACGCTCAAGCAGCTCAAGGCCCGCCGGCAGCGCGAAATGGCGGCCGCCAAGACCGGCGACGTGGGTGCCGCCACGGCGCTCGGGCTCACCGCCAATCCCGTCTATCAGAGGGTCGAGGAGCAGTACAACGCACAGCAGGTGCAGATCGCCTCGATCGAGCAGGAGATTGCCGACCGGCGCCAGGAGATCGTCCAGCTCAAGAAAGAGCTCGGCGCCGCGCCGGAAGTGCAGGCCGAATACGCACAGCTGAACCGTAATTACGAGGTCACCAAGAAGCAGTACGACGTGCTGCTCTCCCGGCTCGACAGCACGCGGCTCGGCCAGCAGGCCGCCTCCACGGGGCTCGTGAAGTTTCAGATCATCGACCCGCCGTCGGCGGGCTTCAAACCGGTGTCCCCGAATCGTCCGCTGCTCATCATCGGCGCGCTGCTCGCGGCGCTCGCCGCCGGAGGCGGCGTGGCCTACTTGCTGCACTTGCTGCGGCCGGTGTTCGTCAGCGCGCGCCAGCTCGGTGCGGTGACGGGCCTGACGGTGCTTGGGGCGGTCAGCATGGCCTGGGCCGACAAGCACCGTCTCGAGCAGCGCCTGGGTACCGTGCGCTATGCGCTCTTCAGCGCGAGCTTGGTGGTCGTGGGCCTGGCCGTCCTGGTGCTGCATCGGCACATTTCGCATATTCTCGGGGAGCTGCGGGCATGAGCGTGGTGGAAAAGGCAATCCGCAAGCTGCAGGAGTCGCAGGCTGCGCCCGGCGAGGCGCCCACCCCGGCAAGTTCGCAGGCCGCGGGCGCAGCTCAGGCGCCGGCGCAGACAGCCCAGCAGACCGTGACGGCGCCGGTGCCGGGCGCAGCCCCCGCACGCCGTCCGGCGATTGTTATCGAGCGCGGCACCCTGCGCGCGGCCGGTCTGTTGCCGCCCGAGCAGGATATGGCGCAGCTCTCGCGCCAATACCGCAAGATCAAGCACCCGCTGATGGCGCAAGCCGTTGGGCGCGGCGTGCCGCGCGCGCCCAAGGGCTATCTGATCATGATCGCGAGCGCCATGTCAGGTGAGGGCAAGAGCTTCACGGCGATGAATCTGGCGCTCAGTCTCTCGCTGGAGAAGGACGTCAGGGTCCTGTTGGTGGATGCCGATGTCGCCAAGCCGCAACTGAGCCAGGTGCTCGGGCTCGCGAAGACCCCCGGACTCCTCGATGCGCTGCGGGACGTCACGGTGGATGTCGAATCGCTCATCGTGCCGACGGACGTCGCGACACTGAGCTTTCTGCCGGCGGGCGTGGGAGCGGAGGAGGCGACCGAGCTGCTCTCGAGCAACCGCATGGAGCGGCTGACGACGCTTCTCGGTCAGCGTGACAGCTCCCGCATCGTCGTGTTCGATTCCCCGCCGCTGCTGCAGACCACCGAATCGACGGCGCTGGTGCGGGTGGCCGGACAGATCGTCTTGGTCGTGCGCGCCGAGACGACACCCCAGCCGGTGGTGCTCGATGCATTGAAGATGCTGGAAGGCCATCCCGGGGTTTCCCTCGTGCTCAATCAGAGCACCCGGGCGGTCGCCCAATCGTATTATAACTACAGCTACGGCGGCGACCGCGGGGGGCGCGCCGAGTCTGGTACGACATAGGCGCCCGCGAGCGATCGCGGGACGGGCTCCACCCGGGCCGCGACCGAGGGCGGTCCGGCCGATAAGAACGATACATCATGAAAAAGATGAAGATCTCCGCCCGCTCTCTGTGTGCCTGCCTGCTGGCGCTCGCATTCCAGGTGAGCGCCCGCGCGCAGGATCTGCCGCAGGCGCCGGCGGGTGTGACCGGGTCGCAAGGCCATGTGGGCTATGTCGACCTCCTTGCGGGCCTGGGCTACACCGACAATGCGTTCCTGAGCGCCACCACGCCCAAATCGGATGGGGTGGCCACCGCGGGCTTCGCGACCGATTATGCCCGCAAGGGCATGCTGAGCATCAAGCTGCTCGGCAACATCGAGCGCGTCGAGTACCTGAATCATTCGTTCCCGGGCAGCTTCTACGGGCAGTTCTCCGGTTCGGCGCTCTGGGGCCGGCAGTCCGATCCGCTGCAGTGGCAGCTGAGCGACAGCTTCGGGGAGGTGATGAGCGATCCTCTGGCTGCGCCGACACCGCAGGAGCTGCAGACGATCAACGACGTCTCGACCGGACCGAACCTGAACCTGCATTTCGGGCCGGCCACCCGCTTCACCGTGGCCGGCCGCTATTCCCGCACCTCCTACCAGCGCTCCCCGTTCGATTCACAGAGCTTCACCGGCAGTGCGGAGCTGTCGCATGCGCTCACGGGGGCGTCCTTCGTCGCCGTCGAAGGCAGCTGGGCACGCACCGTGTACGTTCAGCGGACGCTGCTGCAGACCTACTATGGGCAGTCGGCGCCGAATTTCGATATCCACCAGGCGTCGCTCGTTTACCATGCCCGATATGTGCGCACCCGGGTGTTGCTGCGCGCCGGCTACAACATACTCGTTTTCGGCACGGGCGCCCAGCGCGGAGCGCCGCTGTACGAGGTGAAGCTCAGCCGAAAAATCTCCCCGTTCTCGAGGGTGTTTCTCAACGCCGAGCAGCACTATTCCACCAATGGCTCCTCGCTGGGCTCGACCGGGGCGCAGATTTCCCTTCAGACGGGTGGCGCGCTCAATCCCGCGTACGCCGTGGCGCAGCCGTACAACGAGCGCTCCGGCAGCCTGGGTTGGTCGTTCCAGCGCGCGCGCACGAATTTCTCGATCACAGGCACGATCGACGAGACGATGTTCGCAGAGACCGGCCTCGGTAACATCGGCAACAATATCGACGAGGGGGTGTCACTGGCTCTCGGCCGTCAGCTGCGTCCCACGCTTTCGGTGCAGCTGCAGGCTCAGGGGATGATTGACCGGTACACACAGCTGCACGCGCGCACGCGTCTGGAAACGATTGGCCTGAGTGTTTCGAAGCGCTTCTTCCGGCTCGCCGTCTCGTTCTATGCCGAGCGCGTTCACCAGAGCGGTCAGCCCGGACGATCGGGCTACTTGGTCGGTTCGTATAACGATGACGTCGTCGGCCTGTATTTCACGTACACGCTGTTCGGCGCGCAGGGAACGGGTGCCTCGGGCGGTGGCGTTCCCGGAATGGGGAGCTTCATGGGCGGCTATTAGGCCGCGGCCAATCGATTTGATGTCTCGGTCGGCCTGGGATTCCTCAACGCAGCGTCGGCTGCAACCTAAGTGACGCCGCGGCAAGACGCGCCCGGGCCGCCCTGCAGTTCGCCTCGCAATCCGTGCGCAGCGCGGTCAGCGAGGACAACGGCGGGTCGATCAGCGCGACGAGCCCATACCACAGCTGCGACAGGCGCGGATCGACGAACACGCGCCGGCCGATCCGATAGCGCGACCAGATGATCGAGCGCAGGCCGGCGGAGTCGATGACATGCGTTTCGCGCCAGAGCCCGGTTGGGGAATGGACGATACGCTGCCCCAGGGAGCGCATGTCGCCCGCCGTGCCGAGCAGCGAGTTCCAGTAGCCGAGAAGTTTCCCGCGCTGCGTCTGCCGGCGGTACGCCACCTCGAAGACCTGGACGCTTTCGCCGGAATCACTCGTGTACTGCCGCAGCGCCTCGGCGCTGGCGTGGACGAAATGCGGCTTCCACTCGCTGGCATAGGCATGTGTCGGTCCTTCCCAGCCCTGAGGCGCGGCCGGCCACGCAATGGCGAGGGGCGGCTGTGCGCCTGACTGGGACCAGTCCATCGCATACGCCGTGACCGGCAGCAGCGCCGTGGCAACGAACGTCACGAGGATCGGCGCAAGGCTGCTGACCCGGCCGGATGCGCCCTCCAGCCGCGGGCCCGTCTGGCCGGGCTGTGCAGGGCGCGCCGTTACGCGGTGGCGCCACATCCACCAGAGCAGCGCGGACAAGGCGATGACCGACAACGACCAGCCGACCCAGTAGTGCTGGTTCGCGAGCGAGCTGCGGACCCACAGCCAGAAGACGAGGAGGAAGACCGCCCCGGCGGTGAGGGTCAGGGCTCGGTACCCCATTGGGGCTCTGCGTCTCGGGGGGGCAGCCGCGGCAGGTGCGGCGGGGGCCGGCCGATCCTCCGGGGTCGGCAGGGGCTTGCGTCCCATCCACCACAGATAGCCCGCGAACACGATCGCGAACAGCCACCACCCGAGCCAGTAGTGATTGCGCACCAGCGAGCTGTGCATGTCGGTGGTGTAGGCGGCGAGCACCACGACGAAAATGCGGATCCAGTTGACCACGAGGGACAGGATGCCCATCAATCCGATGGCGCGCATGCGCTCGCCCAGGGGAAGCTCGACCAGCTTGCAATACAGCGCGGCGAGCGCCAGGCCGACGATGAATTCATGCAATCCGCTGCAGTCCCGGGCGATCTCAACGGTCCCGCCGGCGAGGTGTATCTGGTTGCCCTGCATGTAGCCGGAAATACCGGCAAGCCACATCAGTGCCCCGATCGCCTTGGAGCTCAGGGTCTGTACGATGGAGTTGGCGCCGCTCCAGAAGGGTAGAGCGAAGTACAAGTAGCCGACCGGGAACACCAGGACGCGGGCCGCGCGCCAGCCGAGCGCCGCGGCGATGGCGCTCAGGAGGATCAGCGGCAGGAGCATCATGTGCAACTCCTGAATCGCGGCCCGCCAGGCCCAGAGCCACAGGCTGCTCAAAGCCAGGAGCAACCCCAGGGCCCAAGGCGTCATGCCTGGGGCCGGCATAGCGGCGAGCGGCTTGCGTGCGCGCGCAGTGAGCCACAGGCAGATCAGGAGAATCAGGTAGCCGTGCGTGTACGCTTCTTCCTGCGCGGGGCTGGTCCACAGCGCATTCAGCGCCCGGGAGGTCGGCCAATACACCGCCGCGCACGCTGCCCATAAGCCGAATACCACGGCGAGGCGGCGCGTCGAGTGCGCCTGCGCCGCGCTGACGAGGCGTTGCATAATCGACCGAGAGGCCGCGGGCGGGCCGGCGTTCCTTGACGTGGTGGCATCGGACATCGCGGCGAGTCCCTCAGCGTGACAGATTCAGATCCGACGCCATTGTGATGCAACGTCGCAGAGGCATATTTTGTACCATAGCGGCGTCCAGCGGCCAAGGCGCGGGCAATGGGTGAAATTGTGCGGTGCGCACGGGGAATACGTTCCCGTGTCATTCACGCAACTTGACTCCGCTCACCGCGCGCAGAGCGATCACTGGGTGAGGCCCTCGGTGCCACAGGATGCGCCGGCGATCATCGCGCTGATGCGCGGCGCGGGACTGCAGCCACACGTCGCACCCGAACATTTGCACTGGAAATATTGGCGCGAGCGGACCGACTGGCCGAAACCTCGCTCGTTCGTCCTCACGGACGGCCGGGAGCTGCTGGCGCACGTTGCCGTGGTGCCGGGAACGCTGCACTCGGACGGCGCCACGGCGGGCCTGATGCATCCGATCGATTGGGCCGCGCGCCGCGAGGCCGTCGGCGCTGGAATCCGTGTGATGAGGCACCTGGCCGGGCTGGCGGATTTCCTGCTCTGCGTCGGCGGCAGCAGCGATACGCTCAGGATCATGCCGCTCATGGGCTATCGGCCGTTGAGTGAGGTGACCGGTTACGTCAGGACGATGGCGCCGCTGGGGATCTTGCGCCGCCCGGGCGGTCCCGCTTGGAAGCGCCCGCCACGGATCGCGCGCAGCCTGATCTGGTCGGCCTCGGCTCCGCGAAGCGCTTTGAACGGCTGGCAGGTGCGGCGGATGGATGCGGATGCGCTAATGCAGAGGGTTTTTAGTGGAGCGTTGCCGCGGAAGGAGTCAGGTGTGTGAGTCTGGTCCGGCCGGCGACGATCGCGTCGGCATCTCCTTCACGTACGACCTGTTCGGTGAGCGATCCATGCAGCCGTCCCTGCAGAGGATGCCGGGGATGGGAGGGCTCATGGGCGGGTTTCAGGCGCTGTGCTCAAGGCTTCGCGCACGGCGGCGCACTAACGTCGAGACGGGTATGACCCCGCGGGGGGCTGCCAGTCGCTCAGCGCGACGACGGAC
>JAPTUI010000551.1 GCA_028067895.1 Pseudomonadota bacterium
ACGCCGTCACTGGCGACGTGCCCCTCATCTCGGTGGATGACGCAAGCCACCACGCGCTCCCCGGTGATGGCCTCGTACTCCTGGCACCAGCGCTCCATCTTCGCGTGCAGGACCTCGGGGGCCTCGTCGGCCAGGTTCGCGATGCCTTCTTTCAGCGGGGTGTATTTTGGGGTTGCCCGCGCACGCCCCGAGGCCAACGCCATCTTCTGCGCGTATGCCTGCGCGACATCGCCGTCCCTGACGACGAGATTGGGCTCTCGGTCCTTTTCAGGCAGCAAGTACTTGGGATTCACCGCCCGACGGTTGTGCGCTTCGCAGAGCATGGGTGAGTGCAGCGGTTTGAAGTGGACGCTGGAGCCGCGACTTGTCGTCATGATGGATCTCCTTGGGGTGCAGGGCTTGCCCTGCCGCACGCATGCGGGGCTTGCCCCACATGTGTAGTGCGCACTACGCATGTCTTCAACATGCCGTGCTTATCCCTATTCCGCTCGCCGGGCCCTGTCGCTCCCGGTGGCGCACCGGGGGCAAGCCCCCTCCCCCCCGGCACCCGCGGCGAGTCACGGGCCCACCTCGCCGAGGAATGGGGTGTACGGGGACGAGTCCCGCTCCCTGTGGAGATTCGGCAATGGCAAAACGAAAGTCACGGCAGTCAGATGCGGAGAAATTGCTGGCCGCCAAGTTCGCAGAGATGGAACCCGATCGCCGCATCCTGACGGCCGCCGATCAGGACTACATCCGAGGTTTGCTGCGACGGGGATTCGCTCCGGATCAGATCGTCCCGGTGTTCCTCGAGCAGCGGTATCACGAGCAGGATGTGCGAGCGGTCATCGACGCGGGGGCGCCGAAGCCATCAGCCCCGCCGGCTTCGGGCAGCCTCCTCGCGCGATTCCCCGGCAGACCCGCGGACACCGAGCCGCTGAAGGCGGCCGGGCTCAAATGGGATCGCGATCGCAAGGTGTGGGCAGGCCCGGACACGGAGGCGGCCCGCGCCGCTATTGCAGCCCTGGGAGGGAGCGTCGAGGGCGTGGCGTGAGCGCCCTCTATTCGCAGATGGCCGCAAAATGGTGGGACGCGCTCACTCCCGAGGAACAGATCGAGTGGCTGGACTCCGCCGAGGCCGACGGTCGCGAGCGATTCATGCTCGCGACCTTTACCCTCATGGGCGACGGAGAGAACCTCGTCGGCGTCCGGGACGGGATCGACTTCGACGAAGGCCGCTGACATGGACCGTTCAGTGATGCTCACAGAGTCCGATCTCGCCGCGCTCATCGAGCGGGCCGTGGCGCGTGCACTCGCGCAGCGGCCGACCGCGAGCACCGTGACCTATGAGCAGGCCGGAGAGATGCTGGGCTGCTCGGGGCGCACGGTGCGCAGAATGAAGCCGCCGGTCATCGCTGCCGGCCGCATCCCCTACTCGTGGGTTCTCGATCGGCTCTCGTCCAGATAGTCGCTCCACCACGCCATCATCGTGCGCCGCTCCTCGAGATACTCGGCCCGGTGGTACGCCTCGCGGACCTGATCCGTCTCGCGGTGCGCCAGTTGCCGCTCGATGGCGTCCTTGCCCCACAGCTTGCTCTCATTGAGCACGGTAGAGGCAACCGCGCGAAAGCCGTGACCCGTCATCCTGGCCTTGTACCCGAGGCGGTATAACGCGAACAGCAGCGTGTTGTTGCTGATGCTGCACTGCGGATTTTGCCCGGACGCGAGGATGTAGGGACTCTCCTCCTCCGTCATCGAGCGTAGCTCGTCGAGGATCGCGCGAACCTGCCGGGAAAGCGGCACCACGTGCGGCAGACCCCGCTTCATCCGTTCGCCGGGAATGACCCAGGTCTCGGTGTCGCGAATCTCCGCCCACTGCGCGCCGATCAATTCACTGGTACGCGTGAACGTATGCGCGAGCAGCAGTAAGCCCAGCCGCGTGACCGGTTCCGGATAGCTGTCGATGGACTTCATCAGCGCCGGCAACTCAGCCGGCGTCACCGCGGCCATCGGCGTCTTGTCCACCGCCGGCAGTACCCGGGAGAGTCCCGCGCCGGGGTGCGATTCGATATCACCGTGATCCACGGCGTGATCGAGGATCGCCCGAATACGCTGCCCGAGGCGGTGTGCGGTCTCCACCTTCCCGGCCGCCGCGACCCGGCGCACGACATCGACCAGGTCCGCCCGGCGAAGCTCGTTGAGCCGCCGCTTGCCGATCACCGGCAGGACATAATCGCGGACGGATTGCTCCACCGTGCGCTGGCTGTTCGCGTTACTCAGTCCCGGAAGCCGCCAGGACAGCCATCGCTCGGCCGCCTCGGCAAACGTGAGCGCGGTGCCACCCCCGCGCAGCTCGGTCTCACGCTTCGCCGCCCACCGCTCGGCTTCGCGACGCAGCTTGAAGAGCCGAGATTCCCGGCGGCCGGCGACGAACAGGTGCGCCCGCCAGCCCTCGCCGTAGTGCGTAATCGATGCCATTGCCGTGCGGACTCCGTGCGTACTTTATGGCCGGGAATGGCATTTTGGCCGGACGCGGCAAGACAGGCAATAGCCTAATTCATTGATTTGTCAGACTCTGTCATACGCGCTAGACAGGACCCGATAGAATTGGCGGAGAGGGTGGGATTCGAACCCACGAACACCCGTGAAGATGTTACTGGAATTCCAGTCCAGCGCCTTCGACCGCTCGGCCACCTCTCCGCGTCCTGCTCCCCCGCCGGCGGCGCTCAGCGGGGCATCAGCTGCCCCCTCCGGTCCCGGACGGGGCGCGCATGATACTACGGCCGGCCCTCAACGGCAGCCCAGCCGCACGAATCGCCGAATTCAGTCCTTGGGCGCCGGCATCGGGTGCGGCACGACATAGGACGGCGGGGCATCCAGGCACGGATCCTTCGCCGTCGGCGGCGGCGGTGTCGGCCCCTTCAGTGCCGGCACCACCAGCGCATTGGCGGTATTCGGACTGTTGAACCCCGACGGGATCTTCAGCGGCGGGACACTGGCGGCCTTCTGGTACGGCTGCGGCTTGTGGCAAGACTCGGCCGTCAGCGCCCGCAGGGCATGGCAGCCGGACAGGACCGGCACAACGGCGGCGAGAGCCCATGCGGCTCTGAATTTCATCAACGACTCTCCTCGACTCTTCATGGTGGCCCGACCCCGTGAGGGGTGTTCAGGCCATTTGGCCCGCGGCCCGCAGCGCGGCCAGGACCCCCGGCCAATGGGACTCGGACAGCTCCGTCAGCGGCAACCGGATGCCCGGACCGATCCGCCCCAGCTGCGCCAGCGCCCATTTGACCGGAATGGGATTGGCCTCGAGAAACAGCGCCTGATGCAGCCCCTGCAGGGCTGAATCGAGGCGCATCGCCGTAGCGGCATCACCGTGCAGCGCCGCCGCAACCATCTCGGACATCGCTCTCGGCGCGACGTTCGCACTCACCGAAATCACCCCGCGCGCCCCGGCGAGGATCGCCTCGCGGGCGGTCGCATCGTCCCCGCTCAGCACGAGGAACCCGTCCTGGCTCAAGGCGAGGATCTGGCGCACCCGGTCGGCGCCCGGGACCGCCTCTTTGACCGCCACGATACCGGGGAGTTGCGAGAGCCGTCCGGTGGTCGCCGGCAGCATGTCCACGGCGGTGCGAGCCGGGACGTTGTAGAGAATCAGGGGCTGGGTGGCCGCCTCGGCCACCGTTGCGAAATGGCGGTAGAGCCCTTCCTGCGTCGGCCGGTTGTAGGCCGGCGTGACGACGAGCAGCGCATCGAGCGGCAGCTGCGACAGACTGCGTGCGCGTGCCACGGTCGCGGCCGTGCTGCTCGAGCCGGCACCGACCACGACCGCGATCCGGCCCGCGCTGCGCGCGCACGTCCGTTCGGTGAGCTCGAGCAGCTCATGTTCTTCGAGCGTAGCGGACTCCCCGGTGGTCCCGCCGATCACCACGCCGCGCGTGCCGCTGTCGACGTGCCAGTCGATCAGGCGGTCCCATGCCTCGAAATCCACCGCGCCGTCGCTCGCCATGGGGGTGACGATGGCGACGAGACTGCCGGTGAGGATTTCAGCGCTACCGCGACGGTCTGCCACGGGGGATGCATGCGGGCTCAAGGGGGTATTCAATCGTGGGATCGCGCGAGTGGGCCGAACGGAGGCGCGAGTATATCCGCTCTGGAACGGATTGATCAGCGTCCTGCGAGCCCCGGCAACTCGCCAACAGCAGCGCCCGTGGCGTACACGGCATAGAACTGTGTTTATTCACAGGCTCGGTGTCCCTCAGCGTTGTCCGTGCTTTCCGCCGCTGCGCGCTCCGTCTCCCTCCTGTGGGCGGTCGCCAGCGTCCCACGCTCCCGGTACACTCTGCAGCCGTACACAATGACTTCCGCACCGACAGACACGATGAAGCAGCACCTGGCCGTTTCGGCAATCGGCAGCGATAGAACCGGGATGGTCCATGAGCTGACCCGGGTGATCAGCGAGTGCGGCGGCAACATCACCGAGAGCCGCATGGTGGCGCTCGGGGCGGAATTCGCCATGCTGCTGCTCATCTCGGGCAACTGGCATGCGCTCGCCAAGCTCGAGTCCGAACTGACCCGCCTCGCCGGCACCGGCACGTTCAGTGTGCACATGAAGCGCACCGAGCCGCGCCCCTCGCGCACCGACATGCTGCCGTACTCGATCGACGTCGTCAGTCTCGATCAGGGCGGGATCGTCGCCGGGCTGTCGGGATTCTTCGCCAGCCGCGGCATCGACATCGCCGAGGTCTCGACCCGCAGCTACCCGGCCGCCCACACCGGCGCGCCGATGTTCTCCGTGCAGATGATCGTCAACGTGCCGAGCCGCATCCACGTCGCGCACCTGCGCGAGGAGTTCATGGACTACTGCGACTCGCTCAACCTGGATGCCATTCTCGAACCGGTGAAATCCTGACCGATGGCCAAGATCGAAATAGGAACCAAGGTTCCTGATTTTTCCCTGCCCGCCACGGACGCGGAAACCTTCACGCTCAAGGGCGCGGCCGGCAAAGCACTCGTCATTTACTTCTACCCCAAGGACATGACCTCGGGGTGCACCCGCGAATCCCAGGACTTCCGTGACCTGCACGCGGCCTTTGCCAAGGCCGGCGCGCGCATCGTCGGCATCTCGCGCGACAGCCTCGCCTCGCACGAGAAGTTCAAGAGCAAGGAGCAGTTGCCCTTTGCGCTGCTGTCCGATGCGGACGAGCGGGTGTGCAAGCTGTTCGACGTGATCCGCGAGAAGAGCCTCTATGGGCGCAAGTACCTCGGCATCGACCGCAGCACGTTCCTGATCGACAAGCGCGGCGTGCTGCGTCAGGAGTGGCGCAAGGTGAAGGTGCCCGGGCATGCGGCAGAAGTCCTTGAAGCGGCGCGTGCGCTCTGAGCCGCCGCTCGCCGCGGACAGCGACGCCGCACCGATGACGGCGCACGCCGAGAGCAAATCGCGGCAACACCGAGCGCGGCGCGTATTCGTGCTCGACACGAACGTGCTGATGCACGATCCGACCTGCATCTTCCGCTTCGAAGAGCACGACGTGTACCTGCCCATGGTCGTGCTCGAGGAACTCGACGCGCACAAGAAGGGCATGTCGGAGGCCTCGCGCAACGTGCGCCAGGCGAGCCGTTTCCTCGATGACATCATCCGGGGCGCCACCAAGGAGCAGATCGACCGAGGCCTGGCGCTGCCGAGCGGTTTCAGCGGCAATCACGGCAAGAAGCCCAGTTCCGGACGGCTGTACTTTCAGACCCGTCCGACCGTGAGTGTCACCCCGGCGCTGCAGGTCGCCGGCAACGACAATGCGATCCTCGCCCAGACCCTCAGCCTGCAGCGCGACCTGCCGGACGCCACCGTGATCCTCGTCTCCAAGGACATCAACCTGCGCATCAAAGCCGCGGTGCTCGGAGTGAACGTCGAGGATTACTACAGCGACAAGACCCTCGACGATACCGACGTGCTGTTCGGCGGCATGAGCGAGCTGCCGGCGGATTTCTGGGAGCGCCACGGCCAGGACATGCGCTCCTGGAAAGAAGGGGAGCGCACGTTCTACGAGATCAAGGGCCCCGCGGTCGGTGAGTGGCAGATCAATCAGGGCCTCTATGAGTCCGCCGAGCACGGCATCGAGGGCATCGTGCGGCACATTGACGGCGAACGTGCTGTCATCGAGTTGCTGCGCGATCATCGCAGCGAACGGCATGCGGTCTGGGGCATCAACGCGCGCAATCGCGAGCAGAACTTCGCACTCAATCTGCTGATGGATCCGCAGATCGATTTTGTCAGCATTCTGGGGCCGGCGGGCACGGGCAAGACGCTGCTCACGCTCGCCGCCGGGCTGCTGCAGACGCTCGAGAGCAATCGCTTCGTCGAGATCATCATGACGCGGGTGACCATCCCGCTCGGGGAGGACATCGGGTTCCTGCCCGGGACCGAAGAGGAGAAAATGGAGCCCTGGATGGGCGCACTGATGGACAACCTCGAGGTGCTCACCGGCAGCCAGGAAGGCGGCAACTGGGGCCGGGCCGCCACGCAGGACCTGCTGCGCAACCGCATCAAGATCCGCTCCCTGAATTTCATGCGGGGCCGGACCTTCCTGAACCGCTTCGTGATTCTCGACGAGGCCCAGAACCTCACTCCGAAGCAGATGAAGGCGCTGATCACCCGGGCCGGGCCGGGCACGAAGCTCGCCTGCCTCGGTAACGTGTCGCAGATCGACACACCGTACCTCACCGAGACGACCTCCGGCCTCACCTATGCCGTGAGCCGGTTCCGCGGCTGGCCGCACTCCGGCCACGTGACGCTGGTCCGCGGGGAGCGCTCCCGCCTGGCGGACTTCGCCTCGGACATCCTGTAAGCTGCCGTCCATACCGGCACGCGGTTCCGCGGCTGAAGAAATGCAAGTTTCTGTTCGCAAAGGGAAACCGATGGGCGCTCTGCGAGGTCCTAGCTGCATGCGCTTGCTCGTATGGATAGTGCTGGCTGCCTTCATGAATGCAGCGCTGGCGGCTCCGGCCGTGCAGGTGCCGCCCTCGGCCGTCGTGCCACCGCCGCTGCCCCCGATC
>JAPTUI010000633.1 GCA_028067895.1 Pseudomonadota bacterium
CTGCAGGGAGGACGAAGGCCACCGCAAGGGCGGAGGGGTCGCGGCCGATCTGCAAGAACTCCTTACGCATCAGGCCGAGCAGACGCAGCAGTGCCGGATTTCTCATGCAGCCACCTGAACGTTTTTCGCCTCGATCACCGCAATAAAGGCATCCTCCATCGTCGGGTCCGGTCGCTCGGGGCGCCGAGCCGCGCTCTTGATCACCTCGGGCGTCCCCTCGATCAGCACCCGACCCTGTGCCATGATGACGAGTCGATCGCAGTACTCGGCCTCTTCCATGAAATGAGTGGTGACGAGCACCGTGACGCCGGATTCGGCCAAGGCATTGATTCGCCGCCAGAATTCTCGACGCGCCAGCGGATCGACACCTGACGTAGGTTCGTCGAGGAACAGGATATCGGGCTCGTGCATCAAGGCGCAGGCAAGAGCGAGTCGTTGCTTGAAGCCAAGGGGCAAATCGCGCGCGGAGGACTCGAGCAAGGGTCCCAGCGCAAATTCGTCGATAGCCCAGTCTATGCGGGCGTTCTGACGGGCGTCCTCGAGACGGTATGCACTGCTGAAGAAGCGCAGGTTCTGGCGAACGGATAGATCGCCGTACAGTGAAAACTTCTGTGCCATGTAGCCGATGCGTCCTCGAGCCGGGGCTGCGGCGGTGCGCAGGTCGAAGCCGGAGACGCGCAGCTCCCCGTCGCTCGGGGGCAACAGCCCACAGAGCATCCGGAACGTCGTGGATTTGCCGGCTCCATTGGCGCCGAGCAGCCCGAAGATCTCACCGCGTCCGACGGAGAACGTCACGTTGTTTACCGCGATGAAATCCCCGAAACGGCGCGTCAGTTGCCGCACGGTGATCACCGGACCGTCAGGTCGCGGACCCGAAGGCTGAGCGGCGGACAACGGACCTGCGGAAGCGGGCGCGGGTGCTTTGCTGGGCGTGTGCGGCGACGCGGGCACCGGCTGCGTTCGCAGCCGCGCTACAAAGCTGTCCTCGAAGCGCGGCGGTATGGGCATGAGCGCAAGATCTGGAACATCGGGCAGGAGCGACGCCGGCGCCGGGGATCGAGATTCGGCTGTGACCACCCGTACGTGGCTGCCCTGGATCACGGCGTCGAGGACCCCCGGTGCCGTGGCGAGCCGCTCCTGCAAACGACGCCGGGGAAGCGTGGCGGTTGCGTAGAAGCTGTGGCCGAGCATCTCGGCGGTGAATGTTCCGGGCAGGCCGCTGCCGAGCAGCCGGCCTTCGTGTACCAGCAGCACCGCATCGCAGCGCTCCGCCTCATCAAGGTACGCTGTGCTGAACAGAACTGTGGTATGTGCTTCGCGGGTCAAGTGGTCGATGATTTCCCACAGTTCGCGGCGTGAGACCGGGTCGACTCCGACCGTCGGTTCATCGAGCAACAGCAGCCGCGGCGGTTGCACGAGCGTGCAGGCCAGCCCGAGCTTTTGCTTCATTCCTCCGGACAGGCGGCCTGCCAAGCGAGCGGTGAACGGGCCAAGACCGGTCATGTGCAGCAGGTCAGAATAGCGGGCCTTACGTGCCTGCGGGGGAACGCCCTGCAGATCAGCGTACAGGTTGAGATTCTCCTCGACAGTCAAATCTTCGTAGAGGCCAAAATGCTGTGGCATGTAGCCGAGTTGTGCCTGTACGGCGAGCGGGTCGCGTCCGACATCGATACCAAATACTTCAATTCGACCGGCATCGGCCTTCAACAGGCCGGCAATCAGGCGCATCAGAGTGGTCTTGCCCGCCGCGTCCGGACCAATCAGACCCGTCACGGCGCCCTCGGTCACGGTGGCGCTGATGCCATCGAGCGCCGTCACGACACGGCTGCCGGACCTAAATGTTCGGTGCACGGCTTTCAGCCGGACGGCGGCGACGGCCTCAGGGACGGTCGACATGGTTCGGGCCGCAGCCGGGGGTCTTGCGCGTCCGTTTGTTGTTCAGATCGATATGTACCGTCGCCGGCATGCCGAGACGCAGCTCACCGCGCGAGTCGCACACATAGACACGCAACTGATATACCAGCGCGGTGCGCAGTTGCGGTGTCTCGATATTCTTCGGTGTGAACTCCGACGTCGGGGAAAGATAGCCGATCCAGCCGTGATAGAGCCGGCCTGGATAGCTGTCGGTACTGACGGTTGCCGGCATACCGAGTCGGATCCGGCCGAGGTCGGCCTCGGAAACATAGGCGCGTACCCAGAGCGGGTTGGTCAGTGCGATGGTGTAGACCGGTGTGCCGGGGGAGGCCATGTCGCCGGGCTCGAGGATACGGTCCTCGATGACGCCGTCTACCGGCGCGTATAGCCTGGTGTCGATATATTCTTGTCGTGCGAAGGCGACCGCCGCCACTGCGGCCTGGTAGGCGTGCCGCGCCGAGATAATGTCCTCATGTCGGGGTCCCTTGACGGCGAGCTCATAGGTACGTCGTGCCGCTTCGTAGTTTTCACGTGCAGCCCGCAGCGTCGCTTGCGCGTCATCCCGGCTCTGGGTCGATACGACCCCGTGGGGAAATAGATTCACGGTGCGCGCGTATGCAATCTGTGCATTCTCAAACAGTGCCCTAAGGCCTGCCATCGTTGCCTTATCGCGAGCGATCTCATCGGGCCTCGACCCATGCAACAGACGAGTCAGCGCCGCCTTCAGATCGGCCGCCTTCTGTCTCGCCTGTGTCAAGGCCGCTGCATATCGCGAATCATCGATGCGCGCGATCAATTCGCCTTTGGTGACATCCGCCCCTTCGGATACCAGCAGTTGCGTGACCGGGCCTGTATCGTAGAAGGCGGGCTGCGACTGACGAATATCCACGTCACCGTACAGCGTAAGCAGTTCTCCTCCGGAGGAGTGGTGCAGCAGGAAATAGAGCAAGCCGGCGGCGACCACGGCGCCGGCAACAAGCAAGACCAACGCGGCACGTCGAGGCTTGAACTTCATTCACGAGCTCCAATTCGGCTCCCCACGCGGCCCGGTTTGAGTCCGACGTACTTCACGCGCGGTAGGGCCGCGCCGCGGCTTTGAATGGAGGTCGGCGAGCGACAGCCGGGGCAGACATCCGGGTTCTGCCACCAACCTCCGCCTAGTGCAACGAGAAGCCGCGCGCTGTCGATGTAGCGTCGTGCCCTGGCTCTGGCATCTCCAAGCCGTGCCCGGGCAACGCTGCGTTCGGCATCGAGCAGCTGCAGAAGATCAGTGCGTCCGGCGGAATAACTCGCCCGCTGCATTTGCAGTGAGGCTTGCGCAACCCGAAGCGCCTGATGCTCGGCATTCAAGAGTGCGGCATCGTGGCCGAGGGCCCGTAATGTGTCGGCGACCTGACCGAAAGCCGCCAGTACGGTCTGGCGGTAATTCGCGAGCGCCGCACGGTAGCTCGCGACGGCTTCTCTTCTACGCGCGGCCAGCGCCCCGCCGTGAAAAATTGGTGCGGTGAGTCCCGCGGCGGCGCTCCACACTGCGCTCGATGACCCAAACAGCGATCCGGCGCTCACGGCGGCCGTGGCGATCGATCCGGAAAGTACGATATTCGGATACATCTGGGCGGTCGCAACGCCAATTGCGGCGCTTCGCGCATGAACCAATGCCTGCGCAGCGAGGATGTCAGGACGCTGACGAACCAGGGTAGATGGCAGGCTGAGCGGCAGGTGGGTCGGCAGTGTGAAGTCCGATAGCAAAAGGCGCGGTGGCGTCCACGCCCCGGGTGGACTGCCGAGCAGCACCGCGAGCGCATCTTCAGCGATTGCGCGCTGCTGATCGAGCGGCGGCAGCAGCGTGCGATCGGTGGCGAGTTGCGTCTCGGCCGTCAATACGTCGCTGCGCGGCGCTAGGCCACCCGCCACTTTTAGCTTGACCAAGGCAACATTTCGCGCGTCTTCGGTGATAATGTCGTGAACGGCGGCGATCTGCAGGTGTAGCGAGGCAAGGGTGAGTGTCTCAGTGACGACATTGCCAGTAATCGTCAGATATGCGGCCGCGAGCTGGGCACCCTGGGTATCTGCCAGCGCTTGACGTTCCTCGACCTGTCGCTTGGTGAGCCCGAATAAATCGAAGGAATAGCTCACGGTCGGCCCGAGCGAGTACAGGTTGAACTCCGGTAGGCCGTGTTTAGAGGACAGCAGGCCGAGCGCGAAAGCCGGACCCTTTTGTCGTTCAGCGGAAGCGCCCAAGTCCACTTGCGGGAAATAGCCGCCGCGCGCCTCGAGGACTACCTCTTCGGCCGCCGCAAGCGTGTCCTGAGCGGCATGGAGCGTGGGATTGTGTGCAAGCGCGTGACGCACCAGGCTGTCAAGCTCAGGAGAGTGAAACAGCTGCCACCACTGGGCGGGAATCCGCTCGCCGAGCGCTATATGCTGAGAAGGTTCCCCGCTGGTAGAGGCTAGATTCGGTGCCGATCCGCCAGGGGTGTATACGCGCACCGTGGGCGCTGCCGGTGGAAGGAAGCGCGGCCCGACCGCGCAACCCGTCAGAATCGCGAGGGAGGCGAGAGTTACCACTCTTACGCACCATCGGCTCGCTGGTCGGACAATGGCCTTGGTTACCGTATGTGCGCGTGCGAGCATGGAGCGTTTTCTGGTGTCACTCGTGGCGGGTGGAAATCCACGTGCGGGACGCTTCGGTCCGCCTTCTTTTGTCGGCGATGTCATGCGCATGCGCTGCGGTCGGTGTCTTACGAACAGTCGCGCGCACGGTTCCGTGCATGTTCTCGACAATACTGAACGGGCTGTCGTGCATCCGCACAACTTCGTAGCGGCACCGATGGAGCGCGCACCATGACGCGCAATGCGATCAGCACGTCTTCTGATCCCTCTGAACGTTCCGGTGGATCCGAGAATAAATCACCAGAGCGATAGCAGACATTAGGAAGTATCCCAAAGTGTGCGCCATGGCGAAATACGCACAGTCACCTACGCGTGACTCGGTTATCCGCCGCCGCGCTGGTTCAGTGTCGCCCAAAGTGCGCACGCCTGAGCCCATTTCCCCGATGGGGAATGGGCGTCGTCCATGCCAGTGAGCGTGTGCTGGTGTGGGCGCACATGATGCGCCGCAACGGCCGAAGAGCGGATGCCTATCTCAGCTGCAAGGCATTGCTGCAGAAAGCGCGGTCGCTGCAGATTGACGTGCCAGGGAAATGAATCGCCCGACGATTGTGCGTGTCTTGGTTATTCGCGCTACGCCATGCGCACTCGTCAACGCCCATTAACAATCCGGCGGGGAGTGGCGTCTGAAACGCGATACCATCGAGATACCGACGAAAAAAATGCCGATCGCGAGATGTTCAAGGCCGTAGCGTACGGAGATTGCGCTTTCCGGAACAACAGCGTCTGCGCCGACGTCGGGCAGAGTCCGGATACGGCGGATTCTGACGCGGAGGGTATTCGCGAGTGGTCGAGTCACATGACCACGGTCCGCTACCCCACCCCGCGTACACTCAGTTTAAGGAATTCGTGCCGATATTGGGGCCGCAACAGCTGCCGTCTGACCCTGTGGAAACGTGAGCCGCAGTCGTTCGCGACGCAACGGCGCGGCGCCAATCCGTTGTGCCACGGACCAGCACGGGGAACAAGAGCGAGCACCGGCGGTCATCATTCAACACTGTGAACACGCGCGGTCGGCCGTTAACGGACTACCGTACGATAGTCCGCCTCTTCGCCGCCATCACGACCAGAACCAGTGTCTTCGTGAGAGCGCGCCTCGACCGCAACGAACTGCGCGTTAACCGGCGCAGTTAATAGTTCGCGGTAATCGAGGACTCGGCGTTCTCGAGGAATCCTCCTGCGCGCATTGGTTGCGGACAAGGTCTCGGCCCGGCGGCGCACCCGGGAAACCACGGGTGCGCCGGCTCGAGCGGGTGAAACTCATGTCGCTGGAGGTCCTGCTCAGGTGAGTGTCGGGGAGATTATTGTTCCGGTTTGCGCCAGTTCGGTGGGCGGCACGGCTTTGCACCCCAGATCTCCGTGGCGTACCCGGCGATTGCGCGGTCGCTCGAGAATTTTCCGCTGCAGGCGACATTTCGGATCGCGCGCTGCGTCCAGGTGTCTGGAGCCAAATAAGCGGCTGCGACGTCAGCTTGCGCACGAATGTAAGCGGTCAGGTCCGCCAGGTGCATGTAGTAATCGCCATGCGTCAGCAGCAGGTCCAGGATCGGCGCGAATATCCCGGGCTCACCGCGACTGAAGTGATTGCCCGCGATGAGCTCGAGTGCGGCGCGCGTCTCAGGCTCGTGCTCGTAGTGCCAGTGCGGATCATACCAGCCGCGGCTACCGATCACCTGCTCGGCGGTCAGCCCGAACAAGAAGAAGTTTTCCTCGCCGGCTTCCCGTGCCATCTCAATTGTGGCGCCATCGCGTGTTGCCACCGTCAACGCCCCATTCATCATGAACTTCATGTTGCTGGTGCCGCTTGCCTCATAACCGGCGGTGGAGATCTGCTCGGACACGTCACTCGCCGGTATCAGTCGCTCCGCCAAAGTGACATTATAATCAGGCAGAAAAACGACCTTGAGCCGCTCCCGCACGGCGGTGTCCGCTTCGAGGACTTCAGCTACATTATTGATCAATTTGATCATCAACTTGGCTAGAGCATAATCAGGCGCTGCTTTTCCTGCAAAGAAGAATGTCCGCGCCGGACCGTCGGTGCCTCTGTCGCCACCACGCAAACGCGCATAGAGGACGACGATGTGCAGAACATTCAGCAGTTGGCGTTTGTATTCGTGGATGCGCTTGATCTGGCAGTCGAACAGAGAAGCCGGATCGACCGTGCGGCCCGTGGTCAATTTCACCCATTCGGCGAAGCGGACTTTTGCGGCACGCTTGACCTCGCGGAAGCGGGTGCAGAAGGCGGCGTCATCGGCGAGCGGCAGCAGATTATGAAGCTTGCTGAGGTCCGTGAGCCAATTCTCCCAGATAGTTTGGCTGAACAGTCCCGCCATTTCGGGATTTGCCGCGAGCAACCACCGGCGGGGCGTAACACCGTTCGTCTCGTTGCGAATACGGCCTGGAAGCAGTTCGTTAAAATCTTTCAGTGTGTG